>CAIYKK010000037.1 GCA_903926695.1 uncultured Burkholderiales bacterium | reverse complement strand
CCACTGATTTGCCGATTTTGCAGCTCGGTTTCAGCAGCCCGTCGCGCAGTGTGCAGGAGTTGAACGAACAAGCTTTCACCGTGCTGCGCACCAAGCTGATCACGATTCCCGGCACGGCGGTGACCGCGCCTTATGGCGGGCGCTTCCGCCAGATTTCCATCGACATCAACGGCCCGGCGCTGGCCTCGCGCGGCCTGAGCGCCATCGACGTGGTGAACGCGCTGCAGGTGCAAAACCTGATGCTGCCTTCGGGCACCGCCAAAATCGGCGGGCAGGAAATAGCCATTGCCCTGAACGGCTCGCCAGCGACCATCGCCGAGCTGGGCGACATCCCCATCACCACCGTCAACGGCGCCACCGTCTATGTGCGCGACGTGGCCCAGGTGCGCGACGGCGCCCAGGCGCAGACCAACATCGTGCGCCGCGACGGCGAGCGCGGCCTGTTGATGACGGTGCTGAAAAACGGCGGTGCCTCCACGCTGGACATCATTGACGCCATCAAGGCCGAGTTGCCCAAGGCGCTGCTGGCGCTGCCCGAAGACATCACGGTCACGCCGCTGGCGGACCAGTCGGTGTTTGTCTCGGCGGCCATCGCGTCGGTGGTGCATGAAGCGCTGATTGCCGGTGCGCTGACCGCCGCGCTCTTGCTGCTGTTCTTGGGCAACTGGCGCAGCACGGCCATCATCGCCGTGTCGATTCCACTGTCCATCCTGTGCTCGCTGATTGCGCTGCACCTGATCGGCCAGAGCATCAACATCATGACGCTGGGCGGGCTGGCACTGGCGGTCGGCATTCTGGTCGATGACGCTACGGTGGAAATTGAAAATGTCGAGCGCCACCTGCACTTGGGAAAAACACCGCATCAGGCGATTTTGGACGGTGCCGCCGAAATCGCCACGCCCGCGCTGGTGGCGACGAGCTGCATTTGCATCGCCTTTGTACCGCTGTTTTTCCTGCCCGGCGTGGCGGGCAAGCTGTTCATGCCGCTGGCGCAGGCGGTGGTGTTTGCGATGGCGGCATCTTATATTTTGTCGCGCACACTGGTGCCGACGCTGGTGATGTATTTGATGCGCCATCAAGCGCGCCATACGGGCGAAGGGCGACGCGCGCCGGGGTATTTCCGGCGTATTCATCTGGCTTTTGATGCTTGGTTTGAGCGTTTTCGTCATGCTTATGCCGTGGTGCTGGCGGCGCTGCTGCAGCGCAAGGCGCTGTTCGGCAGCGGGTTTTTGGCTTTTGCGCTGCTCTCGGGCGGCTTGTACGCGGCGCTGGGCCGGGATTTTTTCCCAACGGTGGACGCGGGCCAGATCCGCCTGCATGTGCGCGCCCCGGCGGGCGCCAGCCTGGACGAGATGCCGACTTTCGTGGACAAGGTGGAGCGGCGCATCCGCGAAGTCGTGGGCGAGGACGCGGCGAGCATCGTCGATATCGTCGGCGGGCCGTACACGCCCTACAACACGGTTTACAACAACAACGGCACCATCGACAGCAGCGACGTGGAAATCATGGTCTCGCTCAAGAAAGACCACCAGCCCACGCAAGGCCATATCCGCGCCCTGCGCGAGACGCTGCCGCGCGACTTTCCGGGCAACGAGTTCTATTTCCAGAGCGCCGACATGGTCAGCCAGACGCTCAACTTCGGCCTGAGCGCGCCCATCGACATCCAGATCCAGGGGGTAAAGACGGCCGAGAACCTGGCAGTGGCCGCCACGCTGCTCAACCAGATTCGACAGGTGCCGGGCGCGGTGGACCCCGTGCTCTACCAGCGTTTCAACCGCCGCGCGCTCCAGCTGGACATGGACCGCTCGCGCCTGGCGCAAACCGGGCTGGTGGCCCGCGACGTGGCGCAAAACGTGATGGTTTCGCTCAGTTCGAGCTTTCAGACTTCGCCGACTTACTGGATGAACCCGGCCAACGGCAGCGTTTATAACGTCGCGGTGCAGGTGCCCCAGTACGACATCGACAGCCTGGGTGCCATGCTCAGTCTGCCGGTCAATGCGCCGAGCAGCAACGGCCAGCCGCGTGAGCCGCAGTTGCTGGGCAATGTGGTGTCGGTCAAGTCCGCCAGCCAGCAGGCCAATGTGTCGCACTACAACATCGCGCCGGTCATCGATCTCTACGCCAGCGTCGATGGCCGGGATTTGGCCGGCACCTATGCCGACATTGAAAAGCTCATCGTCAAAGCGCGTGAAAAGCTGCCACGCGGCTCCGAAATCACCGTGCGCGGCCAGATCGAGACGCTGCGCACCGCATTTTCTTCGCTGATCTGGGGGTTGGCGCTGGCCATCGTGCTGGTGTATTTGCTGCTGGTGGTCAATTTTCAGTCGTGGCTGGACGCGCTCATCATCGTGTCCAGCCTGCCCGCCGCGCTGGCCGGGATTGCCTGGATGCTTTACCTGACGGGCACGCCGCTGTCAGTGCCCGCCCTGACCGGTGCCATCATGACCGTCGGCGTGGCCACGGCCAACAGCATTTTGGTCGTGTCGTTTGCCCGCCAGCGCCTGAGCGAAGGCGTGCCCGCGCTCAGCGCCGCGCTGGAAGCGGGATCGACGCGGCTGCGCCCGGTCCTGATGACGGCGCTGGCCATGATCATCGGCATGATTCCGATGGCCATCGGCTTGGGCGAAGGCGGCGAGCAAAACGCCCCGCTGGGCCGCGCCGTGATTGGCGGCCTGTTGGCTGCCACCCTTTCAACGCTGGTGTTTGTGCCGCTGGTCTTTGCGGGCGTACATCACCGCCTGTCCGCCCGCGTGCGCCTGCCCGGCGCTGCCCCTGTCGAGCCGGTCTCGGCCTGATTCTCCGAACCGGAATTTTTATGAGTTCTCACGCTTTCACCAACGCCGATACGGCCCGAACAGCCCAGCCGGGTCATTCAGCCCAGCCTGTCCACCCGGCTGATCTAGCGCCTTCAGCTGACACAGCGCATGGCGTTCAGCCGGTCCATCCAACGCATCCGGCTCATCCCGCTCATTCGGCCCACCCGGTTCATGCGACTGATTCGACTCATCCGGCCCCGCATGAAGCAGGCCGCACGCTGCGCCGGGCGCGCTGGCTTGCCTTGAGCACGCTGGCGCTGCTGCTGGGCGGCGTCGGCCTGCGCACTTACGTCAATGTCGCTCACGCCAAATCGGTGGAGGAGCGCACCGAGCGCAGCGCCCTCCGCTCTGTGCTGACCACCCAGGCCAGGCCCGGCCAAGGTCTGCGCACGGTGGCCCTGCCCGCCACGCTGCGCGGCACAAACGAGGCCGCGCTCTACGCCCGCACCAACGGCTATGTCCGTTCCTGGCGCAAAGACATCGGCGACAAGGTCAAAAAAGGCGATCTGCTGGCCATCATCGACACGCCCGAGGTAGATCAAGACCTGGCCCAAGCGCAGGCCACGCAGGAACAAATCAAGGCCCGGCTGGCGCTGGCCCAGTCATCGCTGGCGCGCTGGGAAGGGCTGCGCCAGCGCGACGCGGTATCCCAGCAGGAGCTGGACGAGCGCCGCGCCGCCCAGCAGCAGGCGCTGGCCGATCTGGCCGCCTCGCAGGCCAATGTGCGGCGCTTGCAGCAGATGCACGACTTTGGCCGCATCACCGCGCCGTTTGACGGGGTGGTGGTCAGGCGCAATGTGGAAGTGGGCGCGCTGGTGGCCGCTGGCAGCGCCGCCAATACCAAAGAGCTGTTTTATCTGGCGCAGTCCGACGCGCTGCGCCTGACGGTGGCCGTGCCGCAGGTTTATGCGGCGGATGTGGCCGTCGGCAAGGAAGTCAGCATCAAGCTGCTGGAGCGCCCGAACGCGCCAGGGAAAGGCCAGATCACGCGGGTTTCGGGCGGGGTCGATGTGGCCACGCGTTCGGTTCAGGTGGAGGTCAGCCTGGACAACCAGCGGGGCGACTTCCTGCCCGGCGCGTATGTGGAAGTGGCTCTGCCCCTGAGCGGCACGGCCAAAACGCTGCTGCTCTCGCCCAACACCCTGCAGTTCCGCCAGGACGGCGCACGGGTGGCTGTGGTGGACGAAGGCGGCAAGGTGAATTTGCGCCCAGTCAAGCTGGGCCGCGATTTGGGGCGGGCGGTGGAAGTGATTGCGGGCATTTCAGCCAAAGATGCCGTCATCCTGAACCCGCCCGACACGATGGAGGAAGGCGAGCGCGTGCTGGCCCAGAAAGCGCCCGAAGATAAACCAGCGGCCAAGCCACCAGCAAAACCCGCCTCGTCACCCCAGCCCAAACCGTCCGATCCGGCAGTCGGTCCCGGCGCATCCCAGGGTGGCAAGGCATGAGACACCCGCAATTAAACGTGGAAGTTGGGGGAGTGGGAGCAGGAGAAGGGGGGAGAGGACATCGCAGGCACCAGCACCATCAAGGTCGCTCGCGTCTGTCTCTGGCGGGTTTAGCGGGCCTGACAGCACTGGTTTTAGCCGCTTGCAGCAGCGTCGCACCGCCGCCGGTCGCGCTGGGCGAGGCACCGCCCGCATGGCTCACGCCCGCCGATTTGGCGTCGGTGCAGGGCGCGGCACCTTGGCGCTTGGCCCAGCCGGGCGACAGCCTGGACAAGGGCGCGTGGTGGCGCTTGTTCAATGACCCCGGCCTAGACGCCCTGCAGCAGCAAGCGCGCCAAGCCAGTCCAAGTTTGCAGGTGGCTGCCGCCCGTTTGCGCCAAGCCCGCACGCTGGTGGATATCGCCGGGGCGGCCAACCTGCCCAGAGTCGATGCGGGCCTGCGTGGCACGCGCACCGGCACGTCAGCCAACCGGCCCGCCGCTACGGCAGGTGCCCAAGCCAGCGCGTCCGTGCAGAACGATTTCGTGCTCAGCGCCGCCGTCAGCTACGAGCTGGACCTGTTCGGGCGCCAGCGCCACGAGCAGCAGGCCGCGCTGGCTTTCGAGCAGCAGACGCAAGCAGACCAGTTGAACGCGCAACTGGTACTCAGCGCCGATCTGGCGGCGTTTTATTTCACGCTGCGCTCGCTGGACGCTGAAATCGCCGTGGTCGAGCAAGGCCTGCAAGTCCAAAGCCGCGCCGCTGATGTGCTGGCAGCGCGCCACGAGGGCGGCGCCGCCTCCGGCCTAGACCGGGCGCAGCAGCAGGCCCAGCTTGATGCCACGCGCACCCAGCTAACCTTGTTGCGCAAACAGCGCGGGCAGCTCGAACACGCGCTGGCCACGCTGGTCGGCACCCCGGCCAGCCAGTTCACGCTGCCGGTGGCGGCCTTGCCAGCCAGCGTGCCCGGCCTGCCAGTGGCCCTGCCGTCCGAAGTGTTGCAGCGTCGGCCCGACATCGCCGCCGCCGAGCGCGCCGTGGCTGTCGCCAATGCCCAGCTTGGCCTGGCGCAACTCGCCTGGTTTCCCAGCCTGAGCCTGAGCGCTTCGGGCGGCTGGGAAACGAAAAACATCGCCAGCCTGATCGACGCGCCCAGCCTGCTGTGGGCGCTGGGCGGCAGCCTGACGCAGGCCGTGTTCGACGGCGGGCGCCTGCGCGCCAAAGAAGAACAGGCCAGAGCCGGGCAGGAACTGGCCGCCGCCAGCTACCGCCAAGTGGTGCTGCGCGCGCTGCAGGAGGTGGAAGACGGCCTGCTGGCGCTCAACGCGCTGGCCAGCGCCCAAGCCCAGTCCCAAGCCGCCAGCGCCAGCGCCCAGCGGGTGCTCGACATCGCGCAAGACCGCTACGCGGGCGGCCTGTCCACTTACCTCGACGTGGTCACCGCCCAGCAAAACGTGCTGACCAATCAGCGCCTGTCCAGCCAGTTGCGCGGCCAGCAGCTACAGGCCACGGCCTATTTGGTCAAGGCGCTGGGCGGCGGCTGGCAGCTTTGAATCTTTTTTAAACCGCAGGAGACATCCCATGCATCACTTCCTCCAACGCGCCGGCTTGACTCTGGCCCTGTCCACCTTGACCCTAGCGGCGCAGGCCGCTACGCTGCAGTCCGCAGCAGAATCGCTCGGGGCCACCCGCATCCAATCCATCGAGTTCTCAGGAGGCGGCAAATGGTTCCAGTTTGGCCAAGCCCCGGCCCCCGAATTGCCCTGGCCCCAGTTCGACGTGAGCCGCTACACGGCCAGCATCGACTACGCCAGCGCCAGCGCACGGGTGCAGATCAGCCGCCTGCAGACGATTGAAGAAGGCCGCGTGCGTCCGGCGCCGGTCCAGCAAAACGTCGATCAGTACGTCAGCGGCACACGCGCCTGGAGCCAGGCCGTGGCCCCGGCAGCCGCCACCGTGACGCCGCAACCAGCAGCCGCCGAAGAGCGCGCCGCCGAGATCTGGGCCACGCCCCAGGGCTTTCTGAAGGCCGCGCTGGCCAATCAAGCGCAGTCGCGCCCGCTCAAGGACGGCGGCGTCGAGGTGTCCTTCAAGCTCGGCGGCAAATACCGCTACGTGGGCCTGATCAACGCGCGCGACGAGCTGGAAGAGGTGCGCACCTGGATCGACAACCCGGTCCTGGGCGACACCCTGGTGGAAACCACCTTCAGCCACTACCAGGACCGGGGCGGCGTGCGCTTTCCGGCCCACATCGTGCGCACCCAAGGCGGCCACCGGGTGCTGGACATCGCCGTTTCCGAGGTCAAGGTCAACGGCGTCGCGCCCCTCACGCCACCCGAAGCCGCCGCCGCACCCGCGCCCGGCGTGACGGTCAACAAGCTGGCCGACGGCGTGTTCTACCTGACCGGCGGCACCCACCACAGCGTGGCCATCGAACAGCGCGACCATGTGGTGCTGGTGGAAGCGCCGCTGGACGAGGCGCGCTCGCTGGCCGTGATCGAGCAGGTCAAGACCACCATTCCCGGCAAGCCGATCAAGTACCTGATCAACACCCATGCCCACTTCGACCATTCGGGCGGCCTGCGCAGCTATGTCGATCTAGGTGCCACCATCGTCACCCACCAGGACAACATCGCCTACTACCGCGCCGCCTGGGCCGCGCCGCGCACGCTCAACGCCGACCGCCTGGCCAAGTCGCACAAGCCCGCCCGCTTCGCCGCCTTCACCGCCAAGCACGTCCTGAGCGATGGCCAGCGCCGCATCGAGGTCCACAACCTGGCCGGCAACACCCACAACGACGCCTTTGCCCTGATCTACCTGCCCAAGGAAAAGATCCTGATCGAAGGCGACGCTTACACCCCGCTGGCCCCCGGCGCCAAGCCACCGGCCCAGCCGAATCCCTACTCGCTGAACCTGCTGGACAACATCAACAAGCTCAAGCTCGACGTGGTCCAGATCGCCCCGCTGCACGGGCGTCTGGCCACGCTGACGGACCTGCGTGCGGCTGTCGGGCAGGACGTGGCTCGCAAATAGCCACGCCGAATTTGCTGGGGCCGCGTTTTGCTGCGGCTCCAGTCGCAGGTCGTAACGGGTTAGCGCCCGGCTTTTTTCCCGCCAGCCGCCTCACCCAGCGCCCACGCCTTGGCAATATTGGCTTTACTCGAGGGTGCCATCTCCGCATCCGGGGGCAGGCGGGCCAGGAGTTTTTGCCACGCCTTGATCGCCCCGGCGTAATCCTCGCGCTCAAAGGCGGCGCTGCCCGCCAGCGCCAGCGCCTGAACATGATTCGGATCAATCGCCAGGGCGCGCTGGATCAGCTTTTCAGGCGCGCCCGCCAGGCGCTGGTCCAAGCTCATGGCCAGGGTGACGGCGTAGTCGGCGAGCAGGTCGGGGTTGTTCGGGGTTAGCGTGACCAGATGCGCGTAGGCATCGACGGCCAGATCGAAGCGGCGCAGGGTTTCGTAGGAACGCGCCAGTTTGCGCCAGCCGTCGGCGTCCTGCGGATTGGCTTTCATTTTTTCAGCCAGCCGGGCGACCATGCCTTCGATTTGCGCGGAGGTCACGGGTGCCGCGCTGTCCGCCACGGCGGGCGTGGCGGCGGATGGTGCGGCAGTGGCTTCTGGCGCGGGCACGGCTGCAGTGGTCGCGCCGGGCAGCAGGGCGGCGGGT
>CAIYKK010000036.1 GCA_903926695.1 uncultured Burkholderiales bacterium | reverse complement strand
AGGCCTAATCTCTACTATTCCCTAAAAGCGCCGGACGGTACCGATGTCTATCCGAAACTACAAGATGGTAGGGATGGAGCATGGCGATGGGGGACCGCCAAAGTAGCTGCGGAATCGGCCCGTATTGAATGGCGACAGGGGAAAGCAGGATGGACACCCTACTATCGCATTTACGCCGACTCATCAGTCGGACGTCCGCCAGAAACAATCTTCTATAACAAAGAAGTTGGAAGTTCGCGTACCGCAAAGGCACAAATAAAAGAGATATTTGGTGGCGCAACAACCTTTGAAACTCCGAAACCACTTGGTTTGTTGGGGCGGATATTGGAAATTTCCACCAATAGAAATTCAATTGTTTTAGACTCCTTCGCCGGTTCCGGCACCACCGCCCACGCCGTGCTGGCGGCCAACAAAAAGGACGGCGGCGAGCGCAAATTCATCCTCGTCGAATGCGAAGACTATGCCGACAAACTGACCGCCGAGCGCGTGCGCCGCGTCATCACCGGCTACGACTTCAACGGCACCCAGCGCGAAGAGCTGCTGCGCAAATCGCTCAATTTCACCGATTTGAAAAAAGCCGACAAGCTGCTCGACCAGATTGCCAGCATCGAAAATCTGGATAAACACCGCTTCGACAAAATCGACAAGACCGTTAAAAACGGCGAGCTGCTGGTGGAAGGTCTGAAAACCATCACCGGGCGCACCGAGGGGCTGGGCGGCAGTTTTACTTACTGCACCCTGGGCGACGCCATCGACATGGACAAAATGCTGACCGGCCAAAGCCTGCCCGGCGCTGAAGCCTTGGGCGCCTTGCTGTTCCACATGGCCACCAACGAAGCCAAGCCGATTCTCACTGAGGCCGAAGAAGTGGCGGGCTGCAGCTACCTGGGCGAGTCGGCCAGTTTTCATCTCTGGCTGATTTACCAGCCCACGCTGGATTTTTTGACCTCCCGCGATGCTGCGCTTACCCTGTCCCGCGCCCGTGCGCTGGCGGCGGCCAAACCGGGCAAAAAGCATCTGGTCTTCGCCCCGGCCAAGTTTGTCTCGCAAAAACTGCTGGATGACGAAAAGTTGCCGGTCGAGTTTGCCCCGCTGCCGTGGGCCTTGTACCGCGTCGAAAGGTTTTGAGATGGCATTGCGCGAACTGGTTTACCAAAACCGTGTGCTGACCCGGCTGGAAGACTATCTGACCGAACTGGCGATTCAAAAAAAGCGGGCCGACAAAATTGCAGCGGCCAATGTCGGCGAAACCGATGCCGACTTGATTCGCCCGGTGCCCAACTTTGCGCGGCAAACCTGGGAGGCGATGCGCTCGGCGGGCAAGCTGCCCGAGTCGCGCCAGCTCATTCCTTATTCGTCCCGCTTTGACGGCTGCGGGCGGGCGGTGCCCAATGCGATTTTCAAGGTGCCCACGGGTGGCGGCAAAACCTATCTGGCGGTGTCGGCCCTGTCGAAAATTTTTGGCCGCTATTTGGGCCAGCAGAAAGGCTTTGTGCTGTGGGTGGTGCCCAACGAGGCGATTTACGCCCAGACCAAGCGCCAGCTGGCCGACCGCCAGCACCCGTTTCGCCAGATGCTCGACACGCTGGCGGGCGGCAAGGTGCGCCTGCTGGAAAAGACCGACGCGCTGAACGCCAGCGATGTGGAAGCTAACCTGTGCGTGATGCTGCTGATGCTGCAAGCCTCGAACCGCGAGAATAAGGACTCGCTGAAAATGTTCCGCGACCGGGGCGATGTGAACGGCTTTTTTCCGCCGGAGGGCGATCAAGAGGCCCACGCCGAAGCCTTGAAGCAGACGCCCAATCTGGACAGCTACGACCTGACGGGTTCGGCCTACGCGTGGACGCAGGTAAAAGACTCGCTGGGCAACGCCTTGCGGCTGATCCGCCCGGTGGTGGTGATGGACGAGGGCCACAAGGCGATTTCGGAGCTGGCTTTTTCCACGCTGT
>CAIYKK010000035.1 GCA_903926695.1 uncultured Burkholderiales bacterium | reverse complement strand
GTCCCACAAAGGGCGAAATCAGCTGCACCCTGGCCTGACCGCAAGCCACCGCCTGGCAGAACGAAAACAGCAGCGTCAGATTCGTCTGAATGCCGCGCTGCTCCAGTCGCTCGGCGGCCTGAATGCCTTCCCAGGTCGCCGCCACCTTGATCAGCACCCGGTCGATGTGAATGCCTTCGGCCTCGTACAGCTCGATCAGGCGCTCGCCGCGTGTGAACGTGGCGTTGGCGTCAAAACTCAGGCGGGCGTCGATCTCGGTCGAGACGCGGCCCGGAATGACGGACAGGATTTCACAGCCAAAGCGCACCAAGAGCCGGTCGATGATTTCATCGAGCGCACGGCCCCGAAAGCGGCTGACCGTGCTGGCCAGCAGCGGCTGGTAATCGGCTTTTTGCACCGCCTTGAGGATCAGCGACGGGTTGGTCGTGGCATCCTGCGGCTTGAACTGGGCCAGCTGCTTGAAGTCGCCGGTATCGGCCACCACGGTGGTGAACTGCTTGAGGGCATCGAGTTGGGTCATAGTGCGAACAAAATTACCATTATGCCGATAGAGTTTGAAACTTTATTACCAGGCTGGAAACTTGCTGGACCGTATCAAAGCCTCCCTGCCCTCGCTGGCACCCGCCGGGCAGCGTGAGCGAAGGCGTGCCCTTCATACACCGCAGCGTCGATGCCGACGACAAAACCGGCGACGTGCTGATGAAAACCAACCTGCGGCGCAAGCGCTACGCGTGAAAACTGCGCCTCACGCCAGCGGCAGCGAGCGCTCGACAATTCCCGCAAACAGCGCCGCGCCCAGCGGCAGCACGCTGTCATTGAAGTCGTAGCAGCTGTTATGTAGAAAGCAGCTGGTGCCGTTTGCGCCCGCCAGTGCTTGGCCCTGCCCCAGGCGCAGATAAGCGCCGGGCTTTTCCTTCAGCATGAACGAAAAATCTTCCGAGCCCATGCTTGGCTCCAGATTGGGCACGATGTTTTCAGCGCCCACGATCTGCTCGGCCACGGTGGCGGCCAGGGTGTACTCCGCCGGGGAGTTGATGGTGGCGGGGTAAATGCGCTCGTAGTTCACCGTCGCCGTCGCGCCAAAACCTTGGGCGATGGCTGCGCACAGGTCTTTGAGGCGCTGCTCAATCAAAGTTTGCACCTCGGGCTTGAAGGTGCGCACCGTGCCGACAATCGTCGCCGTGCCCGGCACCACGCTCATCGCGCCCAGATCGCCCGACTGGATGGCGCACAGGCTGACCACGGCGTTATCCAGCGCTTTGACGTTGCGCGAGACGATGCTTTGCACCGCCGTGATGATGTGCGCAGCCACCAAAATCGGGTCCACCGTGAGGTAGGCGTGCGCGCCGTGGCCGCCCTTGCCGGTGATTTCAATCGTGATGCGGTCGGCGGCGGCCATCATCGGCCCGGCATTGATGCCGATGGTGCCCGCTGGCAGCGCGGGCCAGTTGTGCATGGCGTAAATCGATTGCACCGGAAAACGCTCGAACAGCCCGTCCTTGATCATCGCGTCGGCCCCGCCACGGCCCTCTTCGGCGGGCTGAAAAACCAGCACCGCATCGCCCACAAAATGGCGCGTAGCGGCCAGATAATGCGCCGCGCCGACCAGCATGGTGGTGTGGCCGTCGTGGCCGCAGCCGTGCATCAGGCCGGGTTTGCTCGATTTCCAGCCGAACGCGTTGTGCTCGGTCATGGGCAGCGCGTCCATGTCGGCGCGCAGGCCGACCATAGGCCGCAGGCCCGCGTGGGCGAAAGGCGAATGCGCGCCCGGCAGCTGCCCCTTGATGACGGCGACGACGCCGGTTTTGCCAATCCCCGTGTGAACCTCGTCCACGCCGCACAGCTTGAGCGCATGCACGACGCGGCTGGAGGTGTACACCTCTTCAAAACCCAGCTCGGGATGCGCGTGAAGGTCACGGCGAAATGCAGTCAGCTCGGGGTGGTATTGGGCGATATGCGCAAAGGCGCGGCCACTGGCGCGCAGCGGCGCGGGGTGCGGCGCACCGTTTGAGAGGGACGGCGGGCTTTCGCCCTGGGTGAAGTCAGGCCGCATGTCGTTCCTTGCTGGACGCGCTGAACCGGCGTCGCTTCCCGCCACTTTATACCGGCTGTGCCGTTGCCGTTTATTCAGAGGACATTGCCGGAAATGGCCAATTCGAGCGCATTGGACTTTCTTTTCAGGCCGCACTTTGCTTTGGGGATGGACGCATCGCACCTTGACAGCGCCACCACCATTAAAAAAGCCGCTCCGGGTTGCCCTGGAACGGCTTTTAAAAGTTATCTCAAAACTGGCGTTAAGCCAGCTTCAGATTAGAACGTGTGGCGAACGCCAGCGGCGACAACAGAGCTCTTGGAGGTGGTTGCACCTGCGGCGTTTTCAAAGGTGTTGCCGGCCAAGCCAGCGTACAAGGTGGTGCGCTTGGACAGGCTGTAGGTGCCCAGCAGGCTCAAGCCGCTAGCCTTGCCGGTGGTAACACCAGCAGTTTCGCTCTTCGAGTAAGAGTAGCCAGCAGCCACGGCAGCGGCGCCAAATGGAACGCTTACGCCGACTTGGAATTCGTTGTCCTTGATGGTGTTTTGCTTGGCAACGTTAAAACCAGCAGTCAGCTTGGCAACGCCGAAGTCATACGAACCAGCCAGCAGGTTGTAGCGGGTGGTAACGGTGCTGTCTGCAACTGCAGGGGTAGG
>CAIYKK010000034.1 GCA_903926695.1 uncultured Burkholderiales bacterium | reverse complement strand
GGGTTTGTCTCCTCGGGCGGTGGTGATGGATTGCGAATTGCCAACTTCGGATGATATTACGTTTAAGTAAACGTCAACTTACAGGGCGGAGAATTTTCGGTTTCAGGCGCTGGCGCAGATGTTTAAGGGTTAACCCTTTGATTTGCGGTAAATGTGTGCAAAAGCGCCGGTATGAAATATTTTGTCACTTAGTTTCAAAAAACTTCAGCCTGTTTGGGGCTTGCTCTGCGGAAAACACTGAGAAGGTTTTTGGGTATCTGAACTAGATTAGGGGCTCACCCAGGGATGGCGATTTCCTCAAGTGGCCGTGATCCCGTGAGCATGGTTCGGCATTGCATTTACCCATTATTACTATCGGAGACAACACATGAAGATACGTTTTGCCCAACTGGCGGTGGCCGCAGCAGTTTTGAGTTTGTCTGGCCTCGCCGTCGCTGCCGAGCCGATCAAAATCGGCGTGTCCGGCCCCTTCACCGGCGGCTCGTCGTCGATGGGCGTGAGCATGCGCGACGGCGTGCGCCTCGCAGTCGATGAAATCAACAAAGCGGGCGGCGTGCTGGGCCGCCAAATCCAAGTCGTCGAGCGCGATGACGAGGCCAAAAACGAGCGCGGCGTGCAAATTGCGCAAGAGCTGATCAACAAGGAAAAAGTCAGTGCCACCGTCGGCTACATCAACACCGGCGTGGCGCTGGCGTCGCAGCGTTTTTTCCAGGACGCCAAAATTCCAGTGATGAACAACGTGGCCACCGGCAGCGTTATCACCAGTCAGTTCAAGGACCAGCCTGACAACTACATCTTCCGCAACTCGGCCAATGACAGCATCCAGGCGCCGATGATCGTGGAAGAAGCCGTCACCCGGCGCGGTTTTAAAAAGGTCGCCATTCTGGCCGACTCGACCAACTACGGCCAGCTCGGACGCGCCGATCTGGAAAAAGCGCTCGACGCCAAAGGCATCAAGCCCGTGGCCATCGAAAAGTTCAACATCAAGGATGTGGACATGACGGCCCAGCTGCTCAAGGCCAAAGAAGCGGGCGCCCAAGCCATCCTGACTTACGGCATCGGCCCCGAGCTGGCGCAAATTGCCAACGGCATGACCAAGCTGGGCTGGAAAGTGCCCATGATTGGCAGCTGGACGCTGTCGATGGCCAACTACATCGACAACGCCGGTCCCGGCGGCGAGGGTGCGCGCATGCCGCAAACCTTCATCCAGGAGCCGACGACGCCCAAGCGCCAGTCCTTCATCATCAACTACCTCAAAACCTTCAAGCCCAAGAACCAGCGCATCGACTCGCCCGTGTCTGCCGCGCAGGGCTACGACTCGATTTACCTGCTGGCCGCCGCCATCAAACAGGCCAATTCGACCGACGGCCCCAAGATCAAGGCCGCGCTGGAAGACCTGAAGACGCCGGTTGAAGGCGTGGTGACGACGTACAACAAACCGTTCACCGCCAAGGACCACGAGGCCATCACGGCCAACATCCCGGTGTTCGGCGAAGTCAAGGGCCAGCGCGTGGTCTATGCCTACGCGGACGACCAGAAAAAAGCCTCTGAAGTGCGCGTCAAAAAATAACG
>CAIYKK010000033.1 GCA_903926695.1 uncultured Burkholderiales bacterium | reverse complement strand
TCCGCTAGCGACAGTCCCTTTTGAAATTGAACATGGTTGATCGACATGACATACCCCTTGTCTGCAGATAGAGGTCGCATGATGCTCGCATTCAAACGACCTTGCAGTAGGCCTACTAAACTTAGGGGCTAATCAGGAAGTCTGATAGGCAGCCGACGCATACCAGCCGTTGACCGCCACCATGTCGGGAAAGCGGATGACGACGATATCGCCATGCGGCAGTTCACCGGCCAGCGCGGCGGCCTGCTGGGCGCGAAACACCAACTCTGCGCGCCACGGCGCGAGCGTTTCTGGCACTGCGCTGCGGTACTGATTCCACTTTTCTGCATCTTTAACCGTGATGTGACCAACGACATAAGCTTCGCGCATGGGCTGCCTCTTTGATGAAAAACCGAATGACAAACAAGACGCTCCATTGTCCTGATTTTTGGTTTCAGGAGGCCAGGGCCGGGTTGAGCGGCGCTTTGCCGGACGCTCAGCCAGGCGAAAACAGGAATCAGGAGTCAGGAATCAGACCGGCGCGGCGATCACCACATCCGAGGCTGGGTAGGCCACGCAGGGCAGGATGTAGCCATCGCGCTTTTCGTCCAGGCTCAGCCCCGGCCACTCGATGCGGTAGCTGATCTGGCCGCTGCTCAGTTGGCACAGGCAAAAGCGGCAGGTGCCGTTGCGACAGGAACTCGCCAGCGTCAAGCCAGCCAGTTCGGCGGCCTGCAGCAACGTGAGCGAGGCGGGCGCGTCAAACACGCCACCCTGCGCACCAAGCCGGGCCTGAAAAACTGGGCTGACAATAGTTGTTTTCACGGCAATTCGGGGAATGATTCACTCTGGCCGTTATCGTTAGGACTTACGTAATCCATACAATAGTATTATATGTATAATAAAAAACTTAATCTTTTAAAAACCACAAATTTTTAAAATTTATTCATTAAAATCAATGACTTACTGAATAAATATAAAACAAAAACTTTTTCAGTTTCAGACTAAAAAGCTACACTATCTCATAGTGTGAAAAATTTTACCGTTTTGCGTAAATCCTACCAATGATGTCCATTGCCCACACTGGCAATCAACCGATGCAGAAAATCTCCGCGTCTTTGAGCTGGCCGCTGTACAGCATTGCTGCCACCCGCCAGATTGAGCAGCAGGCGACAGCCGCCTTGCCGCCGCACACGCTGATGCAGCGCGCAGGTCTGGCCGTGGCCCGGCTGGCGCTGGCGCTCGCTCCCCACGCCAAGAGCATCTGGATGGCCTGCGGCCCCGGCAACAACGGCGGCGATGGTTTTGAGGCCGCCCTGCACCTTCACCAGTGGGGCAAAAAAGTCACCGTCACCTGGACCGGTCTGCCCGCCGGAAAAACCGCCCTGCCGCCCGACGCCCAAGCCTCCCGCCAACGCGCGCTGGCCGCAGGCGTGACGATGGCCGACGAGCCGCCGCAGGATTTTGATGTGTGCATCGACGCGCTGCTGGGCATAGGTGCCACGCTGGATTCTGGCAGGCCCGGCACCGCACTGATGCAGCAATGGCTGCAACGAATGCAGGCCAGCCCGGCGCTGCGGCTGGCCGTCGATGTGCCCAGCGGACTGGATGCGGATACTGGCTTCATGACCGGCTGCAGCGCAACAAAACCCATAGCAACTGGCACCGTTTCAACCAAAACGCACGGCGTATTCACCCTGAGCCTGTTGAG
>CAIYKK010000032.1 GCA_903926695.1 uncultured Burkholderiales bacterium | reverse complement strand
AGCGCCGCCGCCCGGCCCGGCGACCATTTGCTGTGCATGAGCAACGGCGGCTTTGGCGGGATTCACGCCCGGTTGCTGGCGGCGCTCAAAGCCTGACGGGTTGAGCGGCGGGATGCTGCCGCGCCAGCGGCTGCGCTGGGTTAAAAATAATCCCGCTGCTTGGCCAACTGCTTTTGGCCCTTGAGCCAGCGCTTGAAGTTGGCGTCGTCCTGCACCTGTTGAATATCGACTTCCATAAAGGCCAGTTGGTCTTTTAACTGTTTTTCCTGCAGTTCAAGTTCGCGCCGCAGCGTGGCGGCTGTGGGCTGCTGGTAAAACGTCAGCTCAAACTCCTGCTGCAGATGCGCCTCTTGAGCCAGTAGTTCGCGCTCCAGCTCATCGGCCTGCTGCTTGAGCAGGCGGCTCATGGCGGCGATTCTTTCCTCGGGCTGCTGTAGCAGCGCCTGCGTATCAGACTGGGCAATTTTGAGTTGCAAATGCAGCAAAGCCATCAAATCCTGTTTCGCGTAGGCGGCGTTGGCTTCGCTCATCAGGGCGGTTTTGCGCTGCTGCTCGGTCGGGTCGCGCTCGCGGTCGGGATGCAGCGCGCTGGCAAGCTGGCGATACACCTGGCGCAGCACGCTGTCGGCGTCTTGCTGCTCCTGTGCGGCTTTGTGCTGGGCGGGCGTGGGGGGTTTCTTTTTTCTGTGCGCCTGGGTTGCCTCGCGCTGGGCTTCTTCGGCCTGCATGGCCGCATTAAATCCTTCCTGACCAGCGCGCAGTAGCGCCTCCATCGGATTGAGCGATAGGTCCAGCTCGTCAATGTTGATCGGCCGTCCGAAAAGCTCTTCCATACTGGCGCGCAGTTCGGCGGCCTGGTCTTGTTCTTTCTGGCGCAGGGTGAGCGGGCTGCGCTGGTCGTGCAGCGCGGCCATTTCGGCATCGCCGTGCATGGCCAGCACCTCGCACAGGCTGCACAGGATTTCCAGCGTGTCGCGCTTTTGGGCGGGCGTGAGGCCTTTGCGCTGCAGGCGTTCATCGAGCGCCAGCACCATGCGGCGCATCATCGCCCTTTGCGCCTGACGCAGCGGCTCCAGGGTGCTGCCGTACAGCGGGCGAAAAGCATCGGCCAGCGTCTGCATTTCCGTCACCTGGCCTTCGAGCTTGTCGATTTTGGCGAGCAGCCGGTTAAAGCGCTGCTGCGCGGCGGAGAGCTTGGCCGCGCCCTTGCCGCCGCTCAGGCGCAGCGCGTTGCCGGAGGTTTCGGCGGCGGCAGTTGGGGCGGCGTCCGACCGCAGATCGGCTTTTGACGGGGATTTTGGTTTTTTCATGAAATTGGCGCCAGCAGGCTTAAAAATTGAAGAATATCGTCTTGGGTTCGGTAACGCCCAAAAGCCTGTTGATCCTGATCACGCACGATGGGGAAAGTGCCCAAAATATAAGCGGCATCGTCGGCATTCAGGCCGTAGAGGTAGAAAAACAGCGCGTCCAGCGCGGCCTGCCGGGTGCGGCGCTCTTCCTCGTTCCAGACAAAGGGCGCCAGCACTTGACCAGCCTCATCGACATAGCCCAAATCACGGGCGAACGGTGCCATGTCGTGGGCGGTGTAGCTCAGCACCAGCACCTGCGGCGCGACAAAATCGGCCACGGTCGGGTGCGGATGATGGCCGTTCATCAGCTTGGCGGCGCGCATGGCTTTGGCAAATTTGGCGGGCAGCCGCTCGTCAAAACGCTCCGGGGCGATGACGGGGAGCTGTTCCAGAATGAACAGGTTGATGGTCTGGCCCTGCAGTTTCTGGCGCAGGATGAAATCAAAAGCCAAAGCGTTCAGATTTGCCGCCAGCAAGGTGGCGATTCGGACGGCGGTTTGCGGCGAATCGGCTTGCGGAATCAACAGCGGCACTTTGTTGCCAAAACCCACGCCGGGCAGCAGCATGGCAATCATGCTGCGCGCATTGGTGGGCGCGGAAATCTCTTTGTAGCCCAGCGCCCACTCGTAAGGGTTGGCGGCGGTTTCAGACGCGGCGACAAAAAACTGCGGCACCGGATAGCGTTTAGGGCTGGCTTTTTCGAGCGGCGCAATGGTTTCGGGCTGGGCGGCGCGCATCAAATTGGCGGTGTTCACCACGACATCGGCGGCGCGGTGGTCGTACATCTGCACCATCTTGCCTTCGTACAGCGGCACGGCTTGCAGCCCGGCGGCGTTGCGCCAGCGGTTCAGCGCGGCGGGTTTAAAACGCTGCTGTTTCAGCTCGTCGGTTTTGAGAAAAAACTTGGAGTCGTTTGTCATATCGAACATGCGCAGGTACTTCACCGGCCAGGCCTTGGTGTTGGGCTGCTTGCCCGTGGACACATCGACTTTTCCATGCTTGACCAGCACCGGATGGCGCGCATAAATTTTCAGCGCGATGTCGGCATCACGCCGATTGCGGAAAATCGGTGCCGCGCCAGTATTCGGGTTGACGCGCTGAAAATCCGCCGCTGTCAGCGTCAGCTCCCGGCCCGGCTCGTCCAGCTCGTCCAGGCTGTGCAGGAAAAATGCGCAGCGCGTGGGCACGGGCAGCGCGGCGGGCGCTGCCAAATAACGCGGCTGCTGGCCAAACACCAGCACGCAAAATTTAAAACTGGCGTGTACGTCCGGGAAAAACACCCGGCGGTTTTCAAAATCAAACAGCGCGCGCAGCCGCCCGGTGCGGCTTAAGCTGCTGAAAAACGGGGCCGCGCCCTTGTCCGCCGCAATGCCGCTGGGCGT
>CAIYKK010000031.1 GCA_903926695.1 uncultured Burkholderiales bacterium | reverse complement strand
TTCGTCACCGAAACTGAGCTGTTTGCTGCAGGCGTCACCATCCGCCGCCGCAACAAACGCCAGGAGCAGGTCAGCGACGTGGAAGCGCTGATCAAAGACCTGTCCGAGCTGAACGTCGGCGACCCTGTCGTTCACAGCGCGCACGGCATTGGCCGCTACCGGGGGCTGATTAACCTCGATCTGGGCGAAAAAACCCCGGACGGCAAGGCGCTGCGGCAGGAGTTTTTGCACCTCGAATACGCCGACAAGGCCACGCTGTACGTGCCCGTCAGCCAACTCCATTTGATCAGCCGCTACACCGGCGTCAGCGCCGAAGAAGCGCCGCTGCACCGTCTGGGCAGCGGCCAGTGGGACAAAGCCAAACGCAAAGCCGCCGAGCAAATCCGCGATTCCGCCGCCGAACTGCTCAACATCTACGCCCGCCGCGCCGCCCGTGAAGGCCACGCCTTCCGCTACGCGCCCGACGATTACGAAACCTTCGCCAACGACTTCGGCTTTGAGGAAACGCCTGACCAAAGCGCCGCGATTCACGCCGTCATTCAGGACATGATCAGCCCGCGCCCAATGGACCGGCTGGTTTGCGGCGACGTGGGGTTTGGCAAAACCGAAGTGGCTTTGCGCGCCGCCTTTATCGCCGTGACTGGCGGCAAGCAAGTCGCGCTGCTGGCACCGACCACGCTGCTGGCCGAGCAGCATTACCAGACGCTGGTGGATCGCTTTGCCAAATGGCCGGTCAAAGTCGCTGAAATGAGCCGCTTCAAATCGGGCAAAGAAATCACCGCCGCGATGAAAGGGCTGGCCGACGGCAGCGTCGATATCGTCGTCGGCACGCACAAGCTGCTAAGTGAATCGACCAAGTTCAAAAACCTCGGCCTGCTCATCATTGACGAGGAGCACCGCTTCGGCGTGCGCCACAAAGAGGCCATGAAAGCCCTGCGCGCCGAAGTCGATGTGCTGACGCTGACGGCCACGCCGATTCCGCGCACGCTGGGCATGGCGCTGGAAGGCCTGCGTGATTTGAGCGTGATTGCCACCGCGCCGCAGCGGCGTCTGGCGATTAAAACTTTTGTCCGCAGTGAAAGCCACGGCGTGATCCGCGAAGCCGTGTTGCGCGAACTGAAACGCGGCGGGCAGGTTTATTTTCTGCACAACGAAGTCGATACGATTGAAAATCGCCGCCAAATGCTGGAGACGCTGCTGCCCGAAGCACGCATTGCCATCGCCCACGGCCAGATGCCCGAGCGCGAGCTTGAAAAAGTAATGAAGGATTTTGTCGCCCAGCGTTTTAATATGCTGCTGTGCTCAACCATTATCGAGACTGGCATCGACGTGCCCAGCGCGAACACGATTTTGATGAGCCGCGCCGACAAGTTTGGCTTGGCGCAATTGCACCAGTTGCGCGGGCGCGTGGGCCGCAGTCACCACCAGGCGTATGCGTATTTAATGGTGCCCGATATTGAAGGGCTAACCAAACAAGCCAGCCAGCGCCTGGACGCGATTCAACAGATGGAAGAACTGGGTTCAGGCTTTTATCTGGCGATGCACGATTTGGAAATTCGCGGCACCGGCGAAGTATTGGGCGAAAATCAAAGTGGCAATATGCTGGAAATCGGCTTTCAGCTTTACAACGAAATGCTCGGCGAAGCGGTGGCGTCGCTGAAAGCCGGGCGCGAGCCGGATTTACTCTCGCCGCTCGGCGTCACCACGGAAATCAACCTGCACGCGCCCGCGCTGCTGCCCGACGATTATTGCGGCGACGTGCATTTGCGCCTGTCGTTTTACAAAAAGCTGGCCACCGCCAAAACCACGAACCAGATCGACGCGCTGTTAGAGGAAATCGTGGACCGCTTCGGCAAACTGCCCACGCAGGCGCAAACCTTGATCGACGTACACCGGCTGCGGGTGCTGGCCAAGCCTTACGGCGTGGTGAAAGTCGATGCCGCGCCCGGTGCCATCACCATCACGTTCAAAAAAGACCCGCCGATTGACTCGATGGCCATCATCGCGCTGATCCAGAAAAACAGGCACATCAAACTCGCGGGCAACGACAAGCTGCGCGTGGAGCGCGAGCTGCCCAACCCAAAGGACCGGGCGCAGACGGTGCGCGACGTGCTGCGCTCACTGGGCCAGCCGAAGCTGGAAACTGCCGGGGCGACGGCGTGAAAAGCCATAAGGCTAAAAATACATCACACTTTGTGTTATAAATTCACCTTCCCAGCCGAAAGTTTTGCGATGCCCAAAAAAAACCGCAGCGACGCTTTTGCCGCGATTCACGAAACGACGGAGGCGCTGCATGAAGCGGGCACCGTCGCCAAGCAGACGATGCGTGAGTTTGATGCGGCCTGCCTGACGCCGGTGAAAGTGCTCAGCCCCGAAGAAATCCGCCTCCTGCGCCAGCGCGAGCATCTGTCGCAACCCGTTTTTGCGCGTTACCTGAACGTCTCGAAAAACCTGATTTCCGATTGGGAACGCGGCGTTAAAAAGCCCGGCGGCCCGGCGCTGCGCCTGCTGACGGTGATTCAGAAAAAAGGTTTGCTGGCGATTGCGTGAGCTAAAACAGCCCAAGGCCAAAACTCCAATCGCTGGTTGCAGAAATCAGTTTTTATCAATAACCAGCCGCCCGCCCGCGCCAGACGCAGGCGGGCGGCCATTCCTATAGCCTCAAACCCCGCCCCATGCCACAACCGATTCTGAACGCCCCCACGCCCGACCAGCTCAAGCTGGACATCCTGCGCCAGCACTTTCCGCAAGCCGTGGAGACCGATGCGCAGGGGCGCATCCGCATCAACGCTAGCGCGCTGCAACTGGCCGTTGACCCATCGAATCCAGCGGGGATTCAGGTGGAGGAAGACGGCTACGAGCTGCGCTGGGTTGGCAAGCGCGAGGCGTATCACAGCGCGTTTACGCCGGTGCAGAAAATCCTCAGCCCCCTGCCCGGCGACAGCAAAAACTGGGACGCCACCGGCAATCTGCTGCTGCGCGGCGACAACCTGGATGCGCTGCGCCTGCTGCGCCACAGCTATTTCGGCAAGGTCAAGCTGATTTACATCGACCCGCCCTACAACACGCAGAGCGACGGGTTTATTTACCGAGACGATTTTTCGGCCAAACAAAGCGAGGTGCTGGCGCAGCTGGGCTACACGCTGGACAACATCGACTACATCAAGAACATTTACGGCGCCCGCACGCACAGCGGCTGGCTGTCCTTCATGTACCCGCGCCTGCTGCTGGCCAAGGATTTACTGCGCGACGACGGCGTGATTTTTATCTCGATTGACGATAACGAGCAGGCGCAATTGAAACTGCTGTGCGATGAGGTGTTTGGGCAGGAGAATTTTGTCGCAGATGTGCTCTGGCAGAAAAAGTATTCCGCTGCAAACGACCACAAATCCATAGCGCCAGTTCACGACCATATTCTTGTCTATCGAAAAACTGACGAGTGGGAACGCAACCTGATGGAACGAACGGAAGAAAAAGATCGTCAATATCGTTTTGAAGATGAAAAAGGTACTTTTCGGCCAGACAACTATCTTTGCAATAAGTCAGCGGACGAGCGACCCAATTTGTATTACCCGATTACTCAACCAAATACTGGGGAAGAAATATGGCCAAAGAGAACTGCCGTATGGCGTTACTCACGCGAAACCCACTTGAACAATGTTGCTAACGACTTGGTTTATTGGGGAAAAGATGGAACTGGAAAAGTTCCAGCCTTTAAAAGATACAAACATCTGCTAAAAAATGGCGGGCTGACGATACCTACGACTTGGTGGACTTTTGAAGAATGTGGCCATAACGATGAAGCTCAGAAGGAAACGTCTGAATTGCTTGAGCCAAAAATCTTTTCTACTCCGAAGCCTATACGGCTGCTTCAGAAAATATTGCGCTTAGGAACTGATCTCGACTCAAAAGACATCGTTGTTGATTTTTTTGCCGGCAGTGGTGCTACAGCCGAAGCCGTCATGCGCCTGAACGCCGAAGACGGCGGAAACCGCCAGTTCATCCTCGTGCAAATCCCCCAGCCGATTGACCCCAGGCAGCAAAAAGAAGCCCACCGCTTCGTCACCGAAACCTTGAATAAACCCGAGGCGACGATTTTTGAAATCACCGCCGAGCGCCTGCGCCGCGCCGGAGCCAAAATCGAGGCCGAGCAAGCCGCCAAAGCGCAAACCGCCGCCCTGCTGCCCGCCCAGCTCGAAGGCTTTGCGCCCGACACCGGGGCCGGTTCCGCCCCGGCGGCGCCCGTCGATACCGGCTTTCGCGTCTTCGATCTGGTGGACGACCCGCAAGCCCTGATCCTGCAAAAGCCGCTGCAGCAAGCCACCCAGGCCGACGTGCTAGCCCTGCAGGCGGCCATCGCCACGCCCCAGCCTGCGCAGTTGCCGCGCATTCTTTACAACCTGCTGCTGGCCGAAGGCC
>CAIYKK010000030.1 GCA_903926695.1 uncultured Burkholderiales bacterium | reverse complement strand
TTGCCGCTTCAAATTGGTTAACTTTCTATTTTAGCCTGTAACCGGGAGCGGTTTGAGCGCCCCGGCCCGCCTCTTTTGCCGATTCATGCGCAAGCCGCTGCAACGCCCTCCTCGCGCCGCACGCGAAACCAGGCGGCGTACATGGCGGGCAGCGCCAGCAACGTCAGCACGGTGGCCACAATCAGCCCACCCATGATGGCAACCGCCATCGGCCCCCAGAACACGCTGCGCGACAGCGGAATCATCGCCAGCACCGCCGCCGCCGCCGTCAGCACGATGGGCCGCAGACGGCGCACAGCGGACTCGACAATCGCGTCCCAGGCGGGAACGCCACGCGCACGGTCCTGCTCGATCTGGTCAATCAAAATCACCGAATTGCGCTGGATCATGCCCATGAGCGCAATCACGCCCAGCAGCGCGACAAAGCCAAAAGGCCGCCCCAGCAGCAACAACGCGCCCGCCACGCCCGCAATGCCCAGCGGCCCGGTCAAAAACACCAGCATGGCGCGGCTAAAGCTGTGCAACTGCAGCATCAACAGCGTGAAGGTCAAAAACAACATCACCGGCAGGCCCGCCGCGATGGAATCTGAACCCTTGCTGCTTTCCTCCACCGCGCCCGCGACTTCGATGCGGTAGCCGCTCAGGCCGCTGCTGTGCCATTTGGCTTCAAGCGCCTGGAGTTCGGGCTGCAGCTGCTGCGTCACCGTCGCGCCTTGCAAGCCTTCGACGATGTCGCCCTGCAGCGTGATGGCGTAGTCGCGGTTTTCGCGCCACATCACGCCCGGCTCCCAGGCAAACACCGGCTTGGCAATCTGCGTCAGCGGCACCGCCGTGCCCGAGGCCGTGGGCAAATACCCATTACCTAGATCGGTGATGGCATCGCGCTCGTCCAGCGGCTGGCGCAGCACGATGTCAAGGCGCTTGTCGCCCTCGCGGAACTGGCCGACCGTCGAGCCCGAAAGGATGGTGCGCGACGCCTGCGCAATCGACTGGCTGCTGACGCCCAGCGCCCGCGCTTTGGTCTGATCGACTTCCAGACGGAGCACCTTCACCGATTCGTTCCAGTTGTCATTCACGCCGCGCATGTTGGCGTTCGCCCGCAGCAGCGCCTTGACCTCGTCGGCGCGCTCGCGCAGCACCAAGGGTTCACCGCCAACCACGCGAAACTGCACTGGATAAGGTACCGGCGGTCCGTTGGGCAGAATCTTGACACGGGCCCGGATTTCCGGAAACTCCTGCGCCATCACGACCGGCAGCTTGACCCGCAGCGTCTGGCGCAGCGTCAGGTCCCTGGGCACGATGATGAACTGTGACGCATTGCTCTGAGTAAAAATATTGTCGAGCGGCAGATAAAAGCGCGGAACCCCCGACCCGACCCACGCCGTCACGCTCTCAATGCCGGGTTCCTGCAGCAAACGCGTTTCAATGCGCTTGGTGGTGAGCTCGTTGGCAGCAAACGAGGTGCCCTCCGGGTACCAGACGTCAAGCAGCACCTCGGAGCGGCTGGAATCCGGGAAGAACTGCTGCTGCACCTGGCCCATGCCCGCCAGGCCCAGCACAAAGGTCAGCAGCGTGATCCCAATCGTCAGCCAGCGGTGCTGCACGCACCAGTTCACCGTCTTGCGAAACAGGTTGTAAAACGGCGTATCAAACAGCTCGTGTGGCTGCCCGCCCACACCGTGCGGCTTGGCCTTCAGAAGCAAGGTGCCCAGGTAGGGCACGAAGTAAACCGAGACCAGCCAGCTCAGCACCAGCGCCAGCACCGTCACGCCGAAGATGGCAAAGGTGTATTCACCGGTGGCCGATTTGGCGATCCCGATCGGCAGGAAGCCCACCGCCGTGATCAGCGTGCCGGTGAGCATCGGCATGGCCGTGATTTCGTAGGCAAAGGTGGCGGCGCGAACCTTGTCGTAGCCCTCCTCCATCTTGCGCACCATCATTTCCACGGCAATGATGGCGTCGTCCACCAG
>CAIYKK010000029.1 GCA_903926695.1 uncultured Burkholderiales bacterium | reverse complement strand
CGATTCATCAGGCCCAAAATCCAGGTCAGGCAGCAAGTACAGCGGCTGACCGTCGCGCAGCGCAGCCACGATGGCCTTGACGCCCTCAATGCGCCCAACCAGCCGCAGATGGCCAAAACGCTGACGGCCCTGCAATATCCACTTGTCCACCAGCTTGTTGGACTGGTCGGTGTAAATCGTGGTCGATGGCCGGGGCGCGGCCAGCGCCACACCGGCCCAGGCGGCATCCAGCCCGACAAAATGCGGCAGGAAAATCACCGTCGGCTGCGTGCCTGCGAGTTCATGCACCGCGCCCGTCAGTGTCACCCGCTGGCGCACCCACGCCTGCGGGCCGTGCCACAGCCAGGCGCGGTCCAGCCACGCCTGCGAAAAATAAACAAAAGTCTGCCGCGCCAGCTTGCGCCGTTCAGCCTCGGACAGCGCCGGAAAACACGCCGCAAAATTGGCATGCACCACGCGCCGCCGCGCCCCAATCAAGCCGTACAGCACCCAGCCCAGCCCCGTGCCCAAAGCCCGCACCCAGGGCAGCGGCAAAAAGGCCAGGCCTTTCATGAAAGCAATCCCGGCGTGGGTGGTCAAAGCGCCCAGCTGTTGTTTAAAAGTGGTCAAGCGGCTTCCTTGCGCGGTGTTTTGTAGCGCGCATAGCCCCACAGATACTGACCCGGCTGACTGCGCACAATCGCCTCAATCGCCTGGTTAATTAAAGTGACAGCCTGCAGCAGGTCGGATTTTTCGCGGGTTTCCAGACCAGCGACGGCGGGCCATATCTTCAGAAAATAACCCCGCCCCCACGGCAATCGCTCGCAGCTGACCGGCAGCAGCACCGCCCCGCTTTGCAGCGCCAGCCGCACCGGCAGCGTGATGGTGTAGGCGGGTTTGCCAAAAAACGGCGCCCACAGGCCCAACCCCTCGGGCGGCACCTGATCGGTCAGCAGCGCCACGGCCTGATTGGCTTTGAGGCTTTTGTGCATCTGCCGGATGCCGCTCAGGCCGCCGGGCACCACGGTGAGGTTCTGGCGGTTGCGGGCAAAACTCTCCAGCCGCGCCAGCCAGGCCTTGCGGGCGGGCCGGTAAATGGCCGTGATCGGGCCATACAACTCGGCCAGCGCCTGCGGCCCGAGTTCAAAACTGCCGCAGTGCGGGCCAAAAAAAATCACCCCGCGCCCCTGCGCAAAGGCCTGCTCGGCGTGCGCCTGACCTTCGATGCGGACATTGCCCAAACACGACTGCGTGCGGGGCCGCAGCCACAACTTGGGCAGTTCGGCGACAAAACGCCCGGCTTCGGCAATGGCGGGTCGGGCCACTGCAAACGGCAGGCCCGCCTGCGCCACGTTGGCGCGAAAGTGCGCCCGGTACGACGGACTCAAAGCCCAGGTCAGCCAGCCCAGCGCGCCGCCCATCCCGTGCAGGACAGCCAGCGGCCACAAAGAGAAAAATCGGAATAACCAGAGCATGAAAAGGGTACTAAAGGGCCAGTCAAGCCCCAACAAGGGCATCTTATAATTGAGCCGGTCGCCGAGTTACTGAACAACTTGCAGGGCGACATTAAACCAAACTGCTAAAGCGTTCGCCAAAGCACCCCAATTGGCAACGCGCCAATCAACTTCATGGAGTGTACGCAATGGCGAACGATTTTCTCTTTACTTCCGAATCCGTCTCCGAGGGCCATCCCGACAAGGTGGCTGACCAGATTTCCGACGCAATCCTCGACGCGATTCTTGCGCAAGACCCGCACGCCCGTGTCGCCGCCGAAACACTGACCAACACCGGCTTGGTTGTGCTCGCTGGCGAAATCACCGCCAAAGAAGGTGTCAACGTCGATTACATCCAGGTGGCGCGCGACACGCTCAAGCGCATCGGCTACGACAACACCGAGTACGGCATCGACTACAAAGGCTGCGCGGTCATGGTCTGCTACGACAAGCAGAGCAAGGACATCGCCCAGGGCGTCGATCACGCCAGCGACGACCACCTCAACACCGGCGCAGGCGACCAAGGCCTGATGTTCGGCTACGCCTGCGACGAAACGCCCGAGTTGATGCCCGCGCCAATTTATTACGCGCACCGCCTCGTCGAGCGCCAAGCGCAACTGCGCAAAGATGGCCGCCTGCCCTTCCTGCGCCCCGACGCCAAGAGCCAGGTGACGATGCGCTACGTCGATGGCAAGCCGCACAGCATCGACACCGTGGTGCTTTCGACCCAGCACAGCCCCGACCAGAGCGAAAACGCGACCCACATGAAGGCGTCGTTCATCGAAGCGGTGATTGAAGAAATCATCAAGCCGGTGCTGCCCAAGGAGTGGCTGAAAAACACCCGCTACCTGATCAACCCGACCGGGCGTTTTGTCATCGGCGGCCCGCAAGGCGACTGCGGCCTGACCGGGCGCAAGATCATCGTCGATACCTACGGCGGCGCTTGCCCGCACGGCGGCGGCGCGTTCAGCGGCAAAGACCCGAGCAAGGTGGACCGCTCAGCCGCTTACGCCGCGCGTTATGTGGCAAAAAACATTGTGGCCGCTGGCTTGGCGCGGCAGTGCCAGATTCAAGTGGCCTATGCGATTGGCGTGGCCAAGCCGATGAATGTGACGGTCTATACCGAAGGCACGGGCGTGATTCCCGACCACGAAATTGCCGAACTGGTACACGCGCATTTTGATCTGCGGCCCAACGGCATCATCCAAATGCTGGACCTGCTGCGCCCAATTTACGAAAAAACCGCCGCTTACGGCCACTTTGGCCGCGACGAGCCGGAATTCACCTGGGAGCGCACCGACAAGGCCGCGCTACTGCGCAACGCCGTCGGGCGCTGATTCTTGCGGCGGGTGCCTTTTTCAGGTGACGAAACTGGCACCGCCTTTACCTTCTTCCTGCCCGCTGCCGGTCTGCGCCAGCATTTGGGCGGCGCAAGCGGCCTCGACCGTAAAAGGCCAGTGACTGCGCAGTTTGGCCACGACGGCGCCAGCCATCTCCCGCCGTGCGGCAGGCGGGCACTCCGGTATCGGGCCAGTCGTGTCAGTCAAATCGCTTGAATCATTTTTGAACATTGTCAAGTCTCGTTGGGCAATAAGTGAAAGGTTACTTTACCGCCCCCAACCAGCGCTTGAGTAGGAAATGCCACGAAAGCAGCGTAGGACAAACACGCAAGAACGCGTGAAGGGAAGTTGAGGACAACTCAGCGGCAAGTTGTTAAATCTTTTACACGCCCAGCCGTTCACAGCGGCTCTGCCCGCGCCCAGAATCAGCTCCCAGAGCATGCACATGCCATGAGTGCCAGCGCCCCAGCCGAACAGGCGACACCGCAAACGGGGGTGGCTGTCTTCGCACGACTTTGTGCCACCGTTCTGCACTCAACTTTGCATCTCGAAAGGAATCATCATGAAAAGTTCGACCTCCCGTCGAAGTGAAACACGGACAGGTTCAAGCCACCCCAGCCATGAAGCTGGCGGCAATGAACTGGCTCCGTGGAATTTTCTGTCTGAACTGGGCCGCCAGCAGCTCGCGCTGGCCACCGAAAGCGCCAGCGCCCTGTACCGCAGCAACGAATCCCTGCGCAAAATCCAGCAGGAAGCGGCCCACGAAGCCTCGGTGCGCCACGCTGAAGCCGCGCACAAGCTGTTTTCACCCTGCGAGCCTGCCGAGCTGCTCTCCCTGCAGTCCGAACTACTGCGCACGGACATGCAGTGCGCCAGCCAATATTGGCAGCAACTCGCCACCGCCGCGATGCACGCACAGCGCGAAATGATGGCCAACATGAGCAATCTGCTCGACAGCGAAGCGCCGGGCAACGGCATCAAGTCGGCGCTGGAAGCCTTTCAGGCCGCCATACCGGCGATGGCGATGCCCGGCAATTTCATGCCCCGGCAACAGGGTACGAGCGCACAGTCCACACAATCGCCCGGCGCTTGAGCAGCGCTTCGTCCGGCCTGACCCTCGGGCCGGGAACATGCGCCGCCCTAGGCGCAGCAAGCGGGCGGCGCTCAATGTTGGGGCAAAAAATACCAGCCTCTTGAAAAGCCGCCTGATTGCCCCTATCATTAGCACTCAATGGCGGAGAGTGCTAACAAGCCTTCTGACGCCAGCCAGTCAACTGGTGCCCTCTGCTGGGTGCTTTGATGTCAATACCATTGTTTAAAACAAGGAGCTTTTCATGAATCTTCGTCCTTTGCACGACCGCGTGATTGTTAAACGCGTGGAAAACGAAACCAAAACTGCCTCCGGCATCGTCATTCCTGACAGCGCCGCTGAAAAGCCAGATCAAGGCGAAGTCTTGGCCGTCGGCCCCGGCAAAAAGAATGACAAAGGCGAAGTCAGCCCAATGGCTGTCAAGGTCGGTGACCGCGTCTTGTTCGGCAAGTACAGCGGCCAGACCGTCAAGATCAATGGTGACGAATTGCTCGTCATGAAAGAAGACGACCTGTTTGCAGTCGTCGAGAAGTAATTCTCTCGCCACCTGCAATAGCGCTACTTATTGAATAGCCGCCCAGCGCGCCAGATGTGCGCCCGGCAGGCTATTTCATTCATCACATTTAAGGAATCTGAATCATGGCAGCAAAAGACGTTATTTTCGGCGGCGAAGCCCGCGCACGCATGGTTGAAGGCGTGAACATTTTGGCCAACGCGGTCAAGGTCACGCTCGGCCCCAAGGGTCGCAATGTGGTGCTGGAGCGCTCATTCGGCGCGCCTACCGTGACCAAGGACGGCGTGTCCGTGGCCAAGGAAATCGAACTCAAAGACAAGCTGCAAAACATGGGCGCGCAAATGGTCAAGGAAGTCGCTTCCAAGACCTCCGACATCGCTGGCGACGGCACCACCACCGCCACCGTGCTGG
>CAIYKK010000028.1 GCA_903926695.1 uncultured Burkholderiales bacterium | reverse complement strand
CGGGTGCGCGGCGACAAACGCGCCGCCCACGCCCACCGCTTTGCCCAGCGTGCCCATGTAAATCAAGCGTTCGCTGCGCAAATTGAAATGCGCCAAACTGCCCCGCCCTTGCGCGCCCAGCACGCCAAAACCATGCGCGTCATCGACGATCAGCCACGCGTCAAAACGCTCGGCCAGCGCCAGCAGCGCTGGCAGGTCGGCCACATCGCCGTCCATGCTAAACACCGCGTCGGTGACGATCAATTTAATCGGCGTGGTGCAGGCGGCCAGCTGGCGCTCCAGTACGGCAAGGTTTTTGTGCGCGTAACGCTGCAGCGGCGCTTTCGCCAGCAGCGCGCCATCGACCAGCGAGGCGTGATTCAGCTTGTCGGCAAAAATCGTCGCGCTCGCGTCGCCCAGCGCGGTCAGCAGCGCCAAGTTCGCCATGAAGCCGGTGCAGAAATACGCCGCCTGCGCGTTCGGAATACACGGCGCGAGCCACGCGGCCAGCTCATTTTCAAGCGTCGCGTGGGCCAGCGAATGGCCGCTGATCAAATGCGACGCGCCGCTGCCCGCGCCGTAGCGCTGCGCGCCTTCGGCCAGCGCGGCTGTCAAGACCGGGTGATTCGCCAGCCCCAAATAATCGTTGCTGCAAAACGCCAGCAAGTCGCGCTCGGGGCCGCCGTTGAGGGAAACCCACTGGCGCGGCGCGCAAGGCGAAACAGCGGTGCGGCGCTGGCGGCGCAGCGACTGCGCCTCGCGTTCAAGCAGTTGGCGGTTCAGGTGATCTATCAGCATCGGTAACACTTTGGTTTAAAACATCGTCAAGCGTGGCGCGAACCTGGGCGGCCAGCCAGTCGGCCAGCGTTTCGTCGAGCAGGTACGGCGGCATCACGTACACCGTGCGCCCGATGGGCCGAATCAGCAGTTCACGCGCCCGCCCGGCCAGATGAAAGCGCTCGGCAAACCGGAAACCGGCCAGCGGCTCGCGCACGTCAAAAGCCCAGATCATGCCGATGTGGCGGAAGTTTTCAATCCGGGCATCCCCGCGCAAGGGCGCAAAAGCGGCAGTTAACAACGCCGCCTGCTGGCGGTTGCGGGCCAGCACGTCGTCGTCTTTAAACCGCGCCAGCACTTCACACGCGGCGCGGCAGGCGAGCGCGTTGCCGGTGTACGAATGCGAATGCAAAAAGCCCCGCGCCACGTCGTCATCCAGAAAAGCCTCGTAAATGCTGTCCCGCGACAACACCAGCGACAGCGGCAAATAACCGCCGCTGATACCTTTGGACAGGCAGATCAAATCCGGCCAGATCAGCGGCTGGCCCGGCAGCGCCGCCTGTTCAAACGCAAAAAAGCTGCCCGTACGCCCGCAGCCGACAGCGATTTCGTCGGCGATTAAATGCACGCCGTACTGGTCGCACAGCGCTCGCACGGCGCGCAAATAGGCCGGGTCGTGAAACGCCATGCCCGCAGCGCATTGAATCAAGGGTTCCAGAATCACGGCGGCAATCTGGCCGTGGCGCGCCTGCAGCAATTTTTCTAAATCGGCGGCGGCGCGAACGGCCACGTCAAGCGCGGATTCGCCCGGCAGCGCCTGGCGGGCATCGGGCGACATCACCTGGTGCGAGCGCATGAGCAGCGGATCGTAAGCATCGCGGAAGACGGCCACGTCGGTGACGGCGAGCGCGCCCAGCGTTTCGCCGTGGTAGCCCTGGCGCAGGCAGACGAATTCCTGCTTGGCCGGAAAACCCCGGTTGCGCCAGTGGTGAAAACTCATCTTCAGCGCAATTTCCACCGCCGAAGCGCCGTCGCTGGCGAAGAAGCAGTGCCCCAGAACGCCGCCGGTCAGCGCAGACAGGCGCTCGGCCAGCTCGACGGCGGGCGCGTGGGTGCAGCCAGCGAGCATGACGTGGGCGAGGCGGTCTAACTGGTCTTTGAGCGCCGCGTTCAGCCGGGCATCGGCGTGGCCGAACAGGTTGACCCACCACGAGCTGATGGCGTCAAAATAACGCCGCCCGCTGTCATCAAACAGCCACGGGCCTTGGCCGTGGGTGATGGCCAGCGGCGGCACGACCAGGGCGCGTTTCATTTGTGTGCAGGGATGCCAGACGGCTTGCAGGCTTCGGCTGGCAAGGCCTTGCGGCGCGGGGGGAGAGGTGAAATGGGGCATGCCAGAAGCTGAAAATTAATAATTCAAAAATAGCCGGAAGCATACTGGAACGCAAAAAGAAGGTTTTGTCCAAGCCTCACCGGAGCGGAGCGCCGCTCACGCGCCAGACGGCGTTGCCCACATCATCGGCCACCAGCAGCGCGCCGCGCTTGTCCAGCGCCACGCCGACCGGGCGGCCATAAGCCTGACCGCCGGGGCTGACAAAACCCGCCAGCACATCAACCGGCAGGCCCGACGGCTGGCCTTTGTCAAACGGCACAAACACCACCCTGTAGCCGCTGAGCGGCTTGCGGTTCCACGAGCCATGCTCGCCGACAAACGCGCCGCTGGCCAGCGCAGGCATCAAGGCGGTGCCTTGCGAAAACACCAGCCCCAGCGCGGCGACATGGGCACCCAGCGCGTAGTCGGGCGCCAGCGCCTGCGCCACCAGATCGGGCCGGGGCGGCTGGACGCGGCTGTCCACATTCTGGCCGTAGTAGCTGTAGGGCCAGCCGTAGAAAGCGCCGTCTTTCACCGAAGTCAGGTAGTCGGGCACCAGATCACTGCCCAGCTCGTCGCGCTCGTTGACCACGGTCCAGAGCGCGCCGGTCTGCGGCTCCCAGCCCAGGCCGTTGGGGTTGCGCAGGCCCGAGGCCAGCACGCGGTGGCTGCCGGTGGCGATATCGACTTCCCAGATTGCGGCGCGGCCGACTTCGGCGGCGAGGCCGTTTTCCGCAACGTTGCTGTTGGAGCCGACGGTGACGTAGAGCTTGCGCCCGTCCGGGCTGGCGAGGATGTTTTTCGTCCAGTGGTGGTTGATCGGGCCGCCGGGCAAATCCAGCAGCTTGACCGGCGGCGCGGTGATGCGGGTCTGGCCGGTTTCGTAAGGAAAACGCAGG
>CAIYKK010000027.1 GCA_903926695.1 uncultured Burkholderiales bacterium | reverse complement strand
GTTGCGAAAGCCCAGAAAAATCGCCAGCGGCAAGCCCATCAAGGTGAATGGAATCGTCGTCAGCGTGATTTTCAGCGTGAAAAAATAGCCGTGCGCCACAGTCACCAGAATCGCACTGAGCGTGTTGATCAGCAGCGTGTTGCGAATTCGCGGCAGGATGGAGCCGCGCACCAGAAAAAACAGCTGGATGCCCGAAGGGCGGTCTCTAACGATCATGTCAAGCCACAGTAAGGGTAAACCCTTATTTAACCATAGCCCGGCAAAACGCGCCCGCCCGCTGAAAGGCGCCAGCGCCTCACGCCAGCAGGCGCGACGAGCGCGGCACATGGGCCATCAAAAACTCCATCTGGTCGGCCAGAATGCGGCGATTGCGCAAAATGAAGTCTTCCCACAAGCTGGGCACGTAAGGCGTGTAGAGCAGCGGCATGTGGGCCTGCTCGGGCGTGCGGTTGCTTTTGCGGTGGTTGCAGGCGCGGCAGGCGGTGACAACATTCATCCAGCTGTCCACGCCGCGCTGCGCCACGGGGATGATGTGCTCACGCGTCAGGCCGTCTTCGTGGAAATGCCCGCCGCAGTAGGCGCAGACATTGCGGTCGCGCACGAACAATTTACTGTTGGTCAGCCCCGGTTTCAGTTCAAACGGGTTGATGCTGGGCACGCCCCTCGTGCCGATGATGCTGTTGATGTGGATGATGGACTGCGCGCCCGTCAGCGCATTGTGGCCACCGTGAAAAGTGGCAATGCGTGCGCCAATTTCCCAGCGTACCTCCTCGGCTGCGTAATGCAGCACGGCCAATTCAAGGCTGATCCAGGCTTGCGGCAAGCCCTGCGCTGAGAGTTTGAGAACCTTCAAAACAAACCTCCATTCAAAAAATGGAAACCGGGTGTCAGGCGGGTAAGCGGTTCAATATACAGGGAAATGCCTAAACAGGCATGACATCTGCGTTCCCTGCGCGTCAGGCTGTCGGGCTGGCCAGTCCAGACGTGCCACTATAAAAACGATAATTGCCCCCATGAAAATTTTCCGTGGCTACCATCACCCCGAGCTGGCGCCGCAGTGCGCGCTGACCATTGGCAATTTCGATGGAGTGCATCGCGGCCACCAGGCGATGCTGGCGCTGCTGAAAAACGAAGCCCGGCGCCGGGGTGTTCCGAGCTGCGCGATCAGCTTTGAGCCGCATCCACGCGACTATTTCGCCGCCGTGGCGCGTAAGCCCGAACTGGCCCCGGCGCGCATTGCCACGCTGCGCGACAAGCTCACCGAGCTGGAGAACTGCGGCATTGACCAGTGCGTGATCCTGCCGTTTAACGCCAAGCTGGCCGCGCAGTCGCCCGAGGCGTTCATTGCGGATGTGCTGGTGTCCGGGCTGGGTGCGCGCTATGTGCTGGTGGGCGATGATTTCCACTTCGGCGCGCAGCGTGCCGGCGACTACGCCCTGCTGGACGCGGCGGGCAAGCGCCTGGGCTTTGATGTGGCGCGCATGAACAGTTATGTTTCAATCCACGCCCCTGGCGGGGCGAATTTGGAGACGCTTAGCCCTCCCCCCGATGAATTCTATTTTCCCGAAGGAAAAAGCTTCAAACCGGAGCTGATTTTTGATGAAATCTCGCCCGCCCATACGCGGCCAGCGGGCCAGGCGCTGCCCGGCGCGCAGGGCACGCGGGTTTCCAGCTCGGCGGTGCGCGAGGCGCTGAGCCGGGGCGACATGAACCGGGTGGCGGCGCTGCTCGGGCGCCCTTACAGCATTTCCGGCCATGTCGTGCATGGCCGCAAGCTGGGGCGGGAATTGGGTTTTCGCACCATCAACCTGCGCTTTGCACACTGGAAACCGGCGGCCAGCGGGATTTTTGCGGTGCTGGTGCATGGCTTGGGCGACTTGGCGCTGCCCGGCGTCGCCAATCTGGGCATTCGCCCGTCGCTGAACCCGAACGATGTCAACGGCGGGCGCGTGCTGCTCGAAACCCACTGCCTGGACTGGCCCGCCAGCCTCGGCCCCGAAGGCGCATACGGTAAGATCATCCGCGTGGAACTGCTACACAAACTGCACGACGAACTCAAATACGACAGTCTGGACAGCCTGACAACAGGCATTGCCAAAGACTGCGCCGACGCCCGTGCTTTTTTTGCCCAAGCTGCCCGCGTCCCGCCCGCCGCCCTGCACACCCAGACCAGCCGCCAGACCGCCCGCGACCGAATTTAAACGATCTCGCTATTTTCCGTGGCCTTCGCCCGCTTGGAGCCAAGCCTGCCAGCGAACGCCACTTGGCTTTTTTTCGCCTCCCGCCTGTTTTTTTGCAGCCTGCCCGTTCAGGCCGCACTCCCCCAAAGCGCCTTTCAAAAGTACCCTTATGTCCGATCAAAAAACCGATTACCGCAGCACCCTGAACCTGCCCGACACCCCGTTCCCCATGCGCGGCGACCTGCCCAAGCGCGAAGCGGGCTGGGTCAAAGAATGGGAAGACAAGGGGCTTTACAAAAAACTGCGCGACGTGCGCCAAGGCAAGCCGCGCTTTGTGCTGCACGACGGCCCGCCGTATGCCAACGGCAACATCCACATCGGCCACGCCGTCAACAAAATTCTGAAAGACATGATCGTCAAGGCGCGCCAGCTCAAGGACATGGACGCCGTCTATGTGCCCGGCTGGGACTGCCACGGCCTGCCGATTGAAAACGCCATCGAAAAACTGCACGGCCGCAGCCTGTCACGCGATGAAGTGCAGGCCAAAAGCCGCGCCTTCGCCACGGAACAAATCGCCGGTCAAATGGCCGATTTCAAGCGCCTGGGCGTTCTCGCCGAATGGGACAACCCGTACAAAACGATGGATTTTGGCAACGAAGCCAACGAAATCCGCGCCCTGAAACGCATCATGGAGCGCGGCTTTGTCTATCGCGGCTTGAAGCCGGTCTATTGGTGCTTCGACTGCGGCTCGTCGCTGGCCGAGTTTGAAATCGAATACGCCGACAAAAAATCGCAGACGCTGGATGTCGGCTTCAAATGCGCCGAGCCGGAAAAGCTCGCCGCCGCCTTTGGCCTGCAAAGCCTCGCCAAAGACGCTTTCGCCGTCATCTGGACCACGACCGCGTGGACGATTCCCGCCAATCAGGCGCTGAACCTGAACCCGGAACTGGACTACGCGCTGGTCGATACCGAACGCGGCATCCTGCTGCTGGCCGCCGTGCTGGTGGAAAAATGCCTGACGCGCTTTGGCTTGAGCGGCACGGTTCTCGCCACGACGCAAGGCAAAAACCTCGGCTTGCTCAACTTCATGCACCCGCTGCACGATGTGAGCGATCCAAGCGACGCGGGCGACGCGGGCAGCGAGGCTGACGCAAGCAACGTGAGCGCCAAAACTGGCACCTACAGCTACCGCCGCCTCAGCCCCGTGTATCTGGCCGACTACGCCACCGCCGACGACGGCACCGGTATCGTCCACTCCGCGCCCGCTTACGGCGTAGAGGATTTCAACTCCTGCGTGGCCAACGGCATCGCCTACGACGACATCCTCAACCCGGTGCAGGGCAATGGCCGCTATGTCGATGAGCTGCCACTGTTTGGCGGGCTGAACATCTGGAAAGCCTGCCCGCTGGTCATCGAAAAGCTGCGCGAACACGGCCGCCTGTTTGCGACTGAAACCATCGTTCACAGCTACCCACACTGCTGGCGGCACAAAACGCCAGTGATCTACCGGGCGGCAGCGCAGTGGTTCATCCGCATGGACGCGGAAACGCACGGCACGCAAGGCGTATTCGCCAGCGACAAGGCTGAAAAAACGCTGCGCCAGCTGGCCCTGGCCGCGATTGAAGAAACCAGTTTTTACCCGGAAAACGGCAAGCTGCGCCTGCAAAGCATGATCGCCGGGCGGCCCGACTGGTGCATCTCGCGCCAGCGCAACTGGGGCGTACCGCTGCCCTTCTTCATCCACACCGCCACCGGCGAGCTGCACCCGCGCACGATGGAAATCATGGATCAGGCCGCCAGCATGGTGGAACAAAGCGGCGTGGAAGCGTGGAGCAAGGTCACTGCCGCCGACATTCTGGGCGCTGTCGATGCCGAGCATTACACCAAGGTCAACGACATCCTGGACGTGTGGTTTGACTCGGGGACAACGCATTTCCACGTCCTGCAAAACAGCCACGCCGCGCAGTCAAACTGGCCCGCCGATTTGTACCTCGAAGGCCACGACCAGCATCGCGGCTGGTTCCATTCGTCGCTGCTCACCGCCTGCGCCATGTACGACCACGCGCCGTACAAAGGCCTGCTGACGCACGGCTTCACCGTGGACGGCAAGGGCCGCAAGATGAGCAAAAGCGAAGGCAACGTTGTCGCGCCGCAGGAAATCAGCGGCAAGATGGGCGCGGAAATCATCCGCCTGTGGTGCGCCTCGACCGACTACTCGGGCGATTTGGGCATTGACGACAAGATTCTGGCCCGCGTCGTCGATGCCTACCGCCGCATCCGCAACACGCTGCGCTTTTTGCTGGCCAACGTCAGCGACTTTGACCCGGCGACCGACGCCGTGCCGCTGGCCGACATGCTGGAAATCGACCGCTACGCC
>CAIYKK010000026.1 GCA_903926695.1 uncultured Burkholderiales bacterium | reverse complement strand
CCAGTCTGCTTAGAACTGCAAACCAGCTTCGCGAGCCGCATCAGCCAGCGCTTTGACGCGGCCGTGGTACGCAAAACCGGCGCGATCGAACGCCACTTTTTCTACACCCGCTGCTTTTGCCTTTTCGGCAATACGCTTGCCAATGGCTTGCGCAGCAGCAACATTTCCGCCCTTACCCGAGCCGCCAAGTTCAGCGCGCACTGCCACTTCAGCCGTGGAAGCAGAGGCCAGAACCTTGGTGCCGTCGCCAGAAATAACACTGGCGTAGATATGCAGATTGGTACGATTGACGGACAGACGGGCCACGCCTTGCTGGGCAATGCGGATGCGGGTCTGGCGTGAACGACGAAGGCGCTGCTCTTTTTTGGTCAACATGATGCAGCTCCTTATTTCTTCTTGGTTTCTTTGATCGTGATTTTCTCATCCGAATAACGGATGCCCTTGCCCTTGTAAGGCTCGGGAGGACGAACTGCACGCACTTCAGCGGCAATTTGACCCACACGTTGACGATCAGAACCCTTAATGACCACTTCGGTGGGCGTTGGGGTTGCAACCGTGATGCCAGCTGGCATGTCGATCACCACAGGATGAGAATAACCCACCGTAAGGTTCAGCTTGGCGCCTTGGGCCTGGGCTTTGTAGCCCACGCCGATCAGGCTGAGCTTCTTTTCAAAGCCCTTGGTCACGCCCGTCACCATGTTGTTCACGAGCTGACGCATCGTGCCGCTCATGGCATTGGCTTGGCGCGAATCATTGGCTGGCTCAAAGCTCAACTTGCCGTCGTCGTTCTTGATGATGACGAGGGCATTTTGAGCCTGTGCCAGGGTGCCGAGGGCACCCTTGACGTTGATCTGGGCTTCATTGATTGCGATATCCACACCCTGGGGGATGGCGACCGGCATTTTTGCTACACGAGACATTTCAGTTACTCCTCAATGCCGCCGTTAGGCCACGTAGCACAGCACTTCGCCACCGGTACCGGTAGCGCGCGCTTTGCGATCGGTCATGACGCCCTGGGGCGTCGTGACAATTGCCACACCCAAGCCATTCATGACCGTAGGGATGGCGCCATGACCTTTGTAAACACGAAGACCGGGGCGGCTGACGCGCTCAATGCGCTCAATCACGGGGCGGCCTGCGTAATACTTCAGGGCGATTTCCAGTTGGGGTTTGCCATCGTTAGCCTTGACGGAGAAGCCATCAATGTAGCCCTCATCCTTCAAAACCTGTGCAATGGCGACTTTGACTTTTGAAGACGGCACCAGCACAACAGCTTTTTCAACCATTTGTGCATTGCGGATGCGTGTCAGCATGTCGGCGATAGGATCACTCATACTCATTTGCGGTTCTCCTAGTGCTTACCAGCTTGCCTTGGTGATACCGGGGATATCACCTGCAAAAGCCAGCTCGCGAATTTTTGCGCGAGCCAGACCGAATTGACGGAACGTGCCACGTGGACGACCCGTGATGGCGCAGCGGTTACGCTGGCGTGTAGGGTTGGCGTTGCGCGGCAGCTTTTGCAGCTCAAGGCGGGCCAGGGCGCGCTCGTCATCAGTACGCTTGAAATCATTGGCGATAGCCTTGAATTCAGCGTGCTTCTTGGCGAACTTGGCGACGAGCTTGTCGCGCTTGAGTTCACGTTGCAGTAATGCTTGTTTTGCCATATCCCGCCTCAGTTCTTGAACGGAAAACGGAAGGCGGTGAGGAGGGCTTTGCACTCTTCATCGGTCTTGGCCGTTGTGGTGATGCTGATATTGAGACCGCGCAAGGCATCAACCTTGTCGTACTCGATTTCAGGGAAAATGATCTGCTCTTTGACGCCGATGTTGTAGTTGCCACGGCCATCAAAGGCGCGGCCAGAAATACCACGGAAGTCACGAACGCGGGGCAGAGCCACGGTCACGAAACGGTCCAGGAATTCATACATCTTGACGCCGCGCAGCGTGACCATGCAGCCGATGGGCAGATCTTCGCGGATCTTGAAACCGGCGATAGCCTTCTTGGCTTTGGTCACGACAGGCTTTTGGCCGGCAATCTTGGTCATGTCGCCGACGGCGTTGTCCATGACTTTCTTGTCGGCAACGGCCTCGCTCACACCCATATTGAGCGTGATCTTGGTGATGCGCGGCACCTGCATGGGTGTCGTGTAGCCGAATTTTTCAATCAGGGCTGGCGCGATTTTCTCGCGGTATTGAGCTTGCAAGCGTGCCATGTTTATGCAGCCTTAATTTCTTCGCCGCTGGACTTGAAGACGCGCACTTTTTTGCCGTCAGCCAACAACTTGATACCAACACGATCCGCCTTGCCCGATGCGGCATTAAAAATGGCCACATTGGATTGGTGAATCGGCATGCTTTTTTCAACGATGCCACCCACGGTGCCTTTGAGCGGATTGGGCTTGGTGTGTTTTTTCACCAGGTTAATTCCGTTCACCAGCACGAGGCTGTCATCGACGCGCTGCGAAATCGTGCCGCGCTTACCCTTGTCGCGACCCGTGATCACGATGATCTCGTCGCCTTTGCGAATCTTGTTCATGACTGTGTCCTTACAGAACTTCAGGAGCCAGGGACACGATCTTCATGAACTTTTCAGTGCGCAGTTCGCGCGTGACTGGTCCGAAGATGCGGGTGCCGATTGGCTCCAGCTTGGCGTTGAGCAGCACGGCTGCATTGCCATCAAATTTAACGAGTGAGCCATCGCCACGGCGGATGCCCTTGGCGGTGCGAACGACCACAGCACTGTAAACCTCGCCTTTTTTGACGCGGCCACGGGGTGCGGCTTCTTTGATACTCACCTTGATGACGTCACCAACGCTGGCGTACCGGCGCTTGGAGCCGCCCAGCACCTTGATGCACATCACGGATTTGGCACCCGTGTTGTCGGCAACATCGAGTTTGGATTGCGTTTGAATCATTTAAATATAGTCCCAACTTGCACCGGCAAAGGTACCGCGCTTTTCGCACGCCACCAGCCAATCAGTCTTGGTCCCGTCGTCCACACCACAAACCACTTGCAATGCTTCCGCTGGGCAGAAATTTCCGCTTTTTAGGGCGAAGCCTATGATTATTACCAAAGAAAAACCCTCTGTCAACCTTCTTTTGTAAAAATGCCACATTAATAAACAACAAACGGACCAGCAAGGCGCCCCGCCGCAGCCCGCCGTGACCAAAGCGCATGCCGACGACCCGGCCCGCAACATCGGCAAGCCACAACGCCCCGGCCCAAACTGGCCGGACGCGTACAGGCAGCGGGAGGCGGGAGGCGGGAGGCGGGCGCAAGATATTGCGCGACAATTCTTCCCTAGCGGCTGCCCTGGCAGCGTACACCTCTTTTTTTTCCAAATCAGGCGACATCTCCATGAGCACCCAGCACTCCGGTAGCAACGAACACATCGCCTTCATCGGCGGCGGCAATATGGCCAGCGCCATCATCAGCGGCCTACTCAAGCGTGGCCTGCCCGCCAGGCAGATTCAGGTGGTTGAGCCTTTTGCCGAGCAGCGCGCCCGGCTGGAGCAGGAGTTTCAGGTCAGCGTGAGCGAACAGCCCGGCGCCGCGCTGGAGCGCGCCACGCTGGTCGTCTGGGCCGTCAAGCCCCAAACTTTTCGGGAAGCGGCGGCGCAGACCCGCGCCCACACGCCAGCGGCCCTGCACCTGAGCGTGGCCGCCGGTATCCGTTCCGACAGCATTGCCCGCTGGCTGGGCAGCGAGCGCATCGTGCGCTCCATGCCCAACACCCCGGCCCTGGTCGGCAAAGGCATGACCGCCCTCTTCGCCCGCCCCGCCGTCACCGCCGCCGACCAGCTGGCAGTCGAGCAGGTAATTCAGACCACCGGCGACTATCTCTGGCTGGACCAGGAAGCGCAGCTCGACGCCGTGACGGCGCTGTCGGGCTCGGGGCCGGCTTATGTGTTTTATTTCATCGAGGCCATGATTGAGGCGGGTACCGGCATGGGCCTGAGCCGCGGACAGGCACACCAATTAGCCATAGGCACTTTTGTCGGCGCCTCGACGCTGGCGCAAAGCGCTCAGGAGCCGCCCGAAGTGCTGCGCGCCCGCGTCACCTCCAAGGGCGGCACCACCTACGCGGCCCTCACGTCAATGGAACAGGACGGCGTCAAGCAGCAGTTCATGCGCGCCATGCAGGCAGCGCGTCAGCGCGCCAGCGAACTGGGCGATGAATTCGGCGCCGCCTGATGCGCCAGAGTGCAAGAATTTGTAAGTCGCGGGGGCTCAGTCAACCAATGTTTGCCCCTGAGCGTTAGCCTGTTCACGAACGTGCCGCTTGTCCTTCTGACCTTAGGGTTGAACTGGCAGCATGCGCGTAACCACTTTGACAACACACCTGGGAATCCATCATGAAAAAATTTCTGTCCATCCTTGCCAGCGCTGCTGTTCTCGCCATGCCTTTGGCCGTGATCTCCACGTCAGCAGTTGCCCAAACCGGCGCCACCACCCCAGCAGTTTCTCCTGCGCCTATGGCCAAGGAAGCACCAGCCAAAGCCATGCACAAAGCCAAGCACAAGGCTAAGCACAAAGCCAAGCACAAAGCAGCCCCTAAAGCCGCCTAAGCTCTAAGCTTCGCAGCATCCTTCATCGTTTGATGAAGGATTCAAGCCCGCAGATTGCGGGCTTTTTTAATGGATGCGGGCCAATGCGTAAGACAGCCCAATGCCCGCAAACACGGTCAGTCCCAGCCAGTGGTTCAGGCGAAAGGCTTTGAAGCAGTCGTCGCGCTCACGCCTGCGGATCAGCCTGCCGTGTCCCAGCGCCTGCAGCAAAGCCAGAAAAATCGCCGCCCCGTAAAACCCTGAAGGCACCCGCTCCAGCAGCGCCAGCGTCCAGATGGCCAAAAAAGCCAGATAACAAAACATGATGGTCGCCACATCAAAGCGCCCGAGCGTGATGGCCGAGGTTTTCATGCCGATTTTCAGGTCATCGTCGCGGTCCACCATCGCGTATTCGGTGTCGTACGCAATCACCCAGAACAGGTTGCCCAGCAGCAGTACCCAGGCCAGCAGCGGCACCTGCGACTGCACCGCCGCAAACGCCATCAAGATGCCGACGCTGAACGCCACGCCCAGCACCGCCTGCGGCATGGCCACGTAGCGCTTGGCGTAGGGATACAGCAGCGTGATGCCCAGTGCGCCAAACGACCAGGTAATCGTGGCCGCGTTGGTCGTCAGCGCCAGGCCAAAGGCCAAGAGCGCCAGCACCGCGCCCACCGCCAGCGCCTCTTTGACTGACAGTG
>CAIYKK010000025.1 GCA_903926695.1 uncultured Burkholderiales bacterium | reverse complement strand
GCTTCACGATCAAGACCGGCTGGAGATTTACCGCCCCTTGAAGGTCGATCCGAAAACCGCCCGGCGCGAGCGCTTCAGCCGCCAAGGCGCGAAAAGCGCCGGTCTGTTCGCCCGCAGCCGGCCCGGCGCGAAGGCCGGTTATTAACTATCTTTTGCAGTCGCCGTCCACAACGCTTTGAAGGTGTTTCACTTCTGCGGCGCGGGCCGTATCGTCCATGAACTCACGCTCGCCCTTGGCGCTGGCCGTGGAAATCCGCACACCCGACTGCATGGTGACCAGGGCTTTTTTGGCGCGTTCGCAGTTGTCGGCTCTGGCTCGGGTGCGCTTGTCGTCTTCAGTTTTTTTGGCGGCAGCTTCTTTGTCTTCGGTTTCTTTTTTCCTGGCCTCCAGTTCGGTGTCTTTGCCGGAGATTTTGGGCGCATTGCCTTTGGGCGCTGCGGCGGAGGCGGCTGCGGCGGCTGATTCCGCGCCCGCACCCTCGCCGGGCGCCGAGGCCTTGCGCGGTGGCGGTTTGGGGGCCGGATGCTGGAGGATGTTCTGAGCAGGAAGGTCGTTAGGCGGCGCGCGGTCGCTATAGACCTTGCGGCCATCTTTGTCAATCCATTGCCACTGCGCCACGGCAGTGAGTGCAAATGAGCCGCTGGCCAAGGCCAGAATCAGTTTTTTGGAAGCAGATTTGAAGTCCATGTGCAAAGTGTAGCGCTGTGTTTGGGCGTTCAGTGGAGCAGGTTTGCCTGGTCGCAAAGGTACAATCGCTTATTTGGAGCTTTCCCTATGCGCCTACTCGGCAAAGCGCTCACCTTCGACGACGTATTGTTGGTGCCAGCATTCTCCCAAGTCCTTCCCAAGGAAGCCTTACTGTCCACCCAGTTTTCCCGCAACATCCGCCTCAATCTGCCGCTGGTCTCAGCCGCGATGGACACGGTGACTGAAGCCCGGCTGGCCATTGCCATTGCGCAAGAAGGCGGCATCGGCATCGTCCACAAAAATCTGACCGCCCAGCAGCAGGCCGCTGAAGTGGCCAGGGTCAAACGCTACGAGAGCGGCGTGCTGCGCGACCCGGTGGTCATCACGCCGACGCACACTGTGCGCCAAGTGATGGCGCTGAGCGAGCAGCTGGGCATTTCCGGCTTTCCAGTGATTGACGGCGGCAAGGTTGTCGGCATCGTGACCGGGCGCGACATGCGCTTTGAGTCGCGCATGGACGTGCCGGTCAGCACCATCATGACGCCGCGTGAGCGCCTCATCACCATGCCGGAAACGGCCACGCTGGCCGATGCCAAGGCGCTGCTGAACAAACACCGCCTGGAGCGCGTGCTGCTGATCAACGACGATTTTGAGCTCAAAGGCCTGATCACCGTCAAGGACATCACCAAGCAAACCACGTTCCCCAATGCCGCCCGCGATTCACGCGGCCAGCTGCGCGTGGGTGCGGCGGTTGGCGTGGGCGAGGGCACCGAAGAGCGCGTGGAAGCGCTGGTGCGCGCCGGTGTCGATGCCATCGTCGTCGATACGGCGCACGGCCACAGCAAGGGCGTGATTGAGCGCGTGCGCTGGGTCAAGCAAAATTATCCGCACATTGACGTGATCGGCGGCAACATTGCCACCGGCGCGGCGGCGCTGGCGCTGGTCGAAGCGGGCGCGGACGCGGTCAAGGTCGGCATCGGCCCCGGCTCGATTTGCACGACGCGCATTGTCGCGGGCGTGGGCGTGCCGCAAATCATGGCGATTGACAGCGTGGCCACCGCCTTGCGCGGCAGCGGCGTTCCGCTGATCGCTGACGGCGGCATTCGCTACAGCGGCGACATCGCCAAAGCCATCGCAGCAGGCGCAGGCACGGTGATGATGGGCGGCATGTTCGCAGGCACGGAAGAGGCGCCTGGCGAAGTCGTTTTGTTCCAGGGCCGCAGCTACAAAAGCTATCGCGGCATGGGCAGCATTGGCGCCATGCAGCAAGGCAGCGCCGACCGCTACTTCCAGGAAGCCACCACCGGCAATCCGAACGCCGACAAGCTGGTGCCCGAAGGCATCGAAGGCCGCGTACCGTACAAAGGCTCGATGGTCGGCATCGTGTACCAGATGGCGGGTGGCCTGCGCGCCAGCATGGGTTACTGCGGCTGCGCGACGATTGACGAGATGCACAACAACGCCGAGTTTGTGGAAATCACCTCCGCAGGCATTCGCGAAAGCCATGTGCATGACGTGCAAATCACCAAAGAAGCGCCCAACTACCGGGCCGATTAAACTCTTCCGCACCTAACCGGGGCGTCTGGCAGCAGGCGCCCTTTCTTTTTTTGACACATGCAACACCAAAAAATCCTCATTCTCGATTTCGGCTCCCAGGTCACCCAACTGATTGCCCGCCGGGTGCGCGAAGCCCATGTTTTCTGCGAAGTCCATTCCTGCGATGTGAGCGAAGACTGGATTCGTGACTACGCCAAGGACGGTAATTTAAAAGGCGTGATTTTGTCCGGCAGCCACGCCAGCATCTACGAAGAAGCGACTGACAAAGCGCCGCAAGTGGTGTTTGAGCTGGGCATTCCGGTGCTGGGCATCTGCTACGGCATGCAGGCGATGGCGCACCAGCTCGGCGGCAAGGTGGAAGGCGGCCACAAGCGCGAATTCGGCCACGCCGACGTGCGCGCACGCGGCCACACCGCGCTGCTCAAAGACATCGCCGACTTCACCACGCCCGAAGGCGAGGGCATGCTGACGGTCTGGATGAGCCACGGCGACAAGGTCACCGAACTGCCGCCCGGCTTCAAGCTGATGGCTTCGACCGATTCGTGCCCGATTGCGGGCATGGCCGATGAAGCGCGCGGTTTTTACGCGGTGCAGTTCCACCCCGAAGTCACGCACACCAAGCAGGGCGCGGCGATTCTGAACCGCTTTGTGCTCGACATTTGCGGCACGCGCCAGGATTGGGTCATGGGCGACTACAT
>CAIYKK010000024.1 GCA_903926695.1 uncultured Burkholderiales bacterium | reverse complement strand
TCAGGAACACGATGATGTAAGGCACGCCGACCTGACGGGCCAGCAGGATGTGCTCGCGGGTCTGGGGCATGGGGCCGTCAGCCGCGGAGCAAACCAGCACAGCGCCGTCCATCTGGGCAGCGCCCGTGATCATGTTTTTCACATAATCGGCGTGGCCTGGGCAATCAACGTGAGCGTAGTGGCGATTCGCCGTTTCGTACTCGACGTGCGCGGTGTTGATGGTGATGCCGCGTGCTTTTTCTTCCGGTGCTGCGTCAATCTGGTCGTAGCCCTTGGCTTCGCCGCCGAACTTGGCTGCCAGCACGGTGGTGATGGCGGCGGTCAGCGTGGTCTTGCCGTGGTCAACGTGACCGATGGTGCCGACATTGACGTGCGGCTTGGTCCGCGAAAATTTCTCTTTACCCATTTTCAAACTCCAGATCTAAAGAACATGCCCGTGTATGGTTTAACGTTTGCACTGTGTTGCTTGTTCACACCGCACGGGGACAGCGTGGCACACAATCGCAGACAGAACTTGGTGGATGCCAGCGCCTTGACGGCACCGGCATCGGCTTTTTTTACTTGGCGCGCGCAGCCATGATGGCTTCGGACACATTGCGCGGGGCTTCCGAGTAGTGCTTGAACTCCATCGAGTACGTGGCACGGCCCTGGGACATCGAACGCAGCGTGGTCGAGTAGCCGAACATTTCCGACAGCGGCACTTCAGCCTTGATGACCTTGCCGCCGCCAACCATGTCTTCCATGCCCTGAACCATACCGCGACGTGAGGCCAGATCGCCCATCACGTTGCCGGCGTAGTCTTCAGGCGTTTCGACTTCCACAGCCATCATTGGCTCCAGAATGACCGGGCTGGCCTTGCGGCAGCCTTCCTTGAAACCGAAGATGGCAGCCATCTTGAAGGCCATTTCGTTCGAGTCCACATCGTGGTAGGAACCGAAATGCAGCGTGACCTTCACATCGACCACCGGGTAACCGGCCAGCACGCCTGAAGTCACGGCTTCGTGAATGCCCTTTTCAACCGCAGGAATGTATTCGCGCGGCACCACACCACCCTTGATGGCGTCGATGAACTCGATGCCCTTGCCGGGTTCATTGGGCTCGATCTTGAGCACCACGTGGCCGTACTGGCCCTTGCCGCCGGACTGGCGCACGAACTTGCCTTCGGCATCTTCGATGGTCTTGCGGATGGTTTCGCGGTAAGCCACTTGCGGCTTGCCGACGTTGGCTTCCACACCGAACTCGCGCTTCATGCGGTCCACGATGATTTCCAGATGCAGCTCGCCCATGCCGGCGATGATGGTCTGGCCCGATTCTTCGTCGGTCTTGACGCGGAACGATGGATCTTCTGCGGCCAGACGCTGCAGGGCAATACCCATTTTTTCCTGGTCAGCCTTGGTTTTTGGCTCGACGGCCTGGGCAATCACAGGCTCAGGGAAGATCATGCGCTCTAACATGATGATGGCATCTGGATCGCACAGCGTTTCGCCGGTGGTCACGTCTTTCAGGCCCACGCAGGCGGCGATGTCGCCAGCGCAGATTTCGCTGACTTCGAGGCGCTCATTGGCGTGCATCTGAACGATACGGCCAATGCGCTCTTTCTTGCCCTTGATCGGGTTGTAAACGGTGTCGCCCTTTTTCAGCACGCCGGAATAGACGCGCACAAAGGTCAACTGGCCGACAAACGGGTCGGTCATCAGCTTGAAGGCCAAGGCCGAGAATTTCTCGGAGTCGGCGGCCTGACGGACCACCGGCTCTTCATCATCATCCGTACCCTTGACAGGTGGAATGTCCACCGGCGACGGCATGAATTCAATCACGGCGTCGAGCATGCGCTGCACGCCCTTGTTCTTGAAAGCCGAGCCGCAGTACATCGGCTGGATTTCGCTGGCGATGGTGCGGGTGCGGATGCCGAGCTTGATTTCTTCCATGCTCAAATCGCCTTCTTCAAGGTACTTGTTCATCAGCTCTTCAGAGGCTTCAGCAGCGGCTTCAACCATTTTCTCGCGCCATTCGTTGGCCAAGTCGAGCAGTTCGGCCGGAATTTCGTGGTATTCAAACTTCATGCCTTGCGAAGCTTCGTCCCAGATGATGGCTTTCATCAGCAGCAGATCGACCACGCCGGTAAAGTTTTCTTCAGCGCCGATTGGGATCACCATCGGCACGGGGTTGGCCTTGAGGCGCAGCTTCATGCCTTCGACAACCTTGAAGAAGTTGGCGCCGGTACGGTCCATCTTGTTGACAAAGGCCAGACGTGGCACTTTGTACTTGTTGGCCTGACGCCAGACGGTTTCCGACTGGGGCTGCACGCCGCCGACGGCGCAATAGACCATGCAGGCACCGTCGAGCACGCGCATCGAGCGCTCGACTTCAATCGTGAAGTCAACGTGGCCGGGGGTGTCAATGATGTTGATGCGGTGCTCGCCCAGGGTGGAGTCCATGCCCTTCCAGAAGCAGGTGGTGGCAGCGGAGGTAATCGTGATGCCACGCTCCTGCTCCTGCTCCATCCAGTCCATCGTGGCCGCGCCATCGTGAACTTCACCAATCTTGTGGCTCACGCCGGTGTAGAAAAGAATCCGCTCGGTGGTAGTGGTCTTGCCGGCATCAATGTGCGCGGAAATACCGATGTTGCGGTAGTTTTTAATGGGGGTAGCGCGGGACATAAATTACTTTCAGTTCGGTGTTGTGAACAAACACGCGTTGCCTGGATATTTTTGGGTTTTTTCTACGCGTCTGCCGACTGGGCGCTTTTGGCACCGAGTCGGCAGAAGTTGGGGTTGAACTGCCAAACATCAAGGCGTTTTGGTCACCTTGAAGCTTGGGAGCAACCCGTCAAGTAAGCGCAGTCAACACTGCCATCGGCAGTTTAGAAGCGGAAGTGGCTGAACGCCTTGTTGGCTTCGGCCATGCGGTGAACTTCGTCACGCTTTTTCATGGCGCCGCCACGGCCTTCGGTCGCTTCCATCAGCTCATTGGCCAGACGCAGGGACATGGATTTTTCGCCGCGCTTCTTGGCAGACTCTTTCAACCAGCGCATGGCCAGCGCCATACGACGCACAGGACGCACTTCAACCGGCACCTGGTAGTTGGCGCCGCCGACACGGCGGGACTTCACTTCAACCATAGGCTTGATGTTGCCGATGGCCATGTGGAAGGCTTCCAGCGGGTCTTTGCCGGGGTTCTTTTTCTCGATGAATTCGAGCGCGCCATAAATGATGCGCTCAGCGACGGCCTTTTTGCCGCCTTGCATGATCACGTTCATGAACTTGGCGAGATCGACATCGCCAAATTTTGGATCAGGAAGAATTTCACGTTTAGGGACTTCGCGACGACGTGGCATTTTTTCACCTCTTTGCTTCAGTTGGCGCTGCTTTGGGCAACACCGCGAGAGTTAGCAAACTCCCACTTACTCGACCGGTACAAACTAGCTTGCACTTGGGTCACTTCGCTCAACGCTACCGGCCAGGGTAAGTCAAGCACCTGTTTTTTGAAAAAGTCAAAAACAACTTCTTCGGGCGCGAACCTTGCAGTTCGAGCCTAAGCGAATTATTTCGCCTTTGGACGCTTGGCGCCGTACTTGGAACGCGACTGCTTGCGGTCTTTCACGCCTTGCAAATCGAGCGAACCGCGCACGATGTGGTAACGCACACCTGGCAAATCCTTGACACGGCCGCCGCGAACCAGCACAACGCTGTGTTCCTGCAGATTGTGGCCTTCGCCGCCGATGTAGGAGATGATTTCAAACCCGTTGGTCAAGCGCACTTTGGCAACTTTACGCAGCGCGGAGTTTGGCTTCTTAGGCGTGGTGGTGTACACACGGGTACACACGCCACGGCGCTGTGGAGAGTTTTCCATAGCGGGGCTTTTGGACTTGATCTTTTCGACCTCGCGCCCTTGGCGAACTAACTGATTGATGGTTGGCATTTAAAAACGTCCCTAAACGTCTGGAATAACGATAAAACTTCCCCGCACCAAAAGCGGAAAAGCTTTCTAGTATAAGCGGTATGGCAAAAAGGCTCAAGTGCCGGGCGCAGCCAAGCGTGGCCCGCGCCGCCAGAACCGCCCCTCAACAAAGGTAGCCGGGCACGGCTTTACTTGATCCAGAGGCGCAGGGAATCCCAGGCACGGCCAATGATGCCCGACTCTTCCACGGCTTCCAGTGCCACCAGCGAGACTTCGCCCACGGGCGTCGGGTTGTCGCCCAGCATGATCTTGAGGCTGCCCACCGATTGGCCCTTGACGAAAGGCGCGATCAGCGGATCAGGCCGGGCGATCTGGGTTTTGACCTTGGCGGCGCTGCCCGCAGGCACGGCCACCAAAATGGCTTCAGGGCGCCCGAGCTTGACCACCGGCGACTTGCCCTTCCAGACGGCAGGCGTGGCCACGGCCTGGCCCGCATCGAACAGTTTCACGCCTTCAAATGCGGTGTAGCCCCAGTTCAGCAGTTTTTGCGCCTCGGTGGCGCGGGCGCTGTCGCTGGCCGTGCCCAGCACAATGGCCAGCAGGCGGCGCGGGCCGGGCTTGCCGTCAGCGCCCAGATTGGGAAAATCGCGCCGGGCCGTGGCAATCAGGCAAAAACCGGCGGCGTTGGTGTGGCCGGTTTTGAGGCCATCGACGCTGGGGTCACGAAACAGCAGTGTGTTGCGGTTGGTGTCGTTGGCGGTGGGGGTGCCGGGATAGCGGTATTTTTTGATCGCCGAGTAGCCGATGTAGTCGGGGAAATCCTGCATCAGGCGCACCGACAAAACGCTCAGGTCGCGCGCCGTGGTGGTGTGGCCCGGCACGGTCAGGCCTTCGGGATTTTTGTAGCTGGTCGATTTCATGCCCAGCACCTTGGCCTGCGCGTTCATCATTTCGACAAAATGCTCGGCGGTGCCGCCCACGCCTTCGGCCAACGCCATCGTGGCGTCGTTGCCCGACTGCACCACCATGCCTTTGATCAGGTCTTCGACCGGCACCTGCATCTTGGGGTCGATGAACATGCGCGAGCCGGGCATTTTCCACGCCCGCTCGCTCACGCCGAAAGTCTGCTTGAGGTTGATCTTTTTGGCCTTGAGGGCGTCGAAGACCAGGTATTCAGTCATCAGCTTGGTCAGTGAGGCCGGTTCGATAGGCGAGTCGATGTCTTTGGCCGCCAGAATCTGGCTGGCGCTCACGTCGAGCAGCATATAGGCGCGGGCGGCAATCTCGGGCACCTGCGGCGCTTGGGCGCGGGCGGCGGGCAGCGCCACAGAAAAAACCACAATCAGGGTGGCGGCCAAGCCGCGCAGGCGGGCGGGCGCCTTGAGTGAACAATGCATATCAAAAAGCCAGTACAAAAAACGACAAAAAAAGGGGAAAAACGGTAGAGCCTGCAGGCTCAAAAAGATTCAAAGTGCAGGGCTGGCGAGATGGCGCATCACCAGATTTTTCAGCAGCGGTAATTGTCCATGAAAGAAATGACCGACTCCGGGAACAACCGTAACAGGAAGTGCCTGTGGCCGCGCCCAGTCCAGCACGGCGCTCAGCAGCACGGTGTCGTCCTGCTCGCCATGCACGACCAGCGTGTTGAGGTGGGCGCTGGCGGCAACCGGCGCGGCCGGTGCCCGGCTGACGCTGGTACCGATCAGCACGAGCTTTTCAACCGGACGGGCCGGACTGAGCCGCGCAAAGGCGTGCGTCGTGACAAAAGCGCCAAACGAAAAACCGGCCAGCGCCAGCGCGCCTTGAGCGCCATCGGGCGGTGCCACATGCTGCACCACGGCAAGCAAATCTTCCAGCTCGCCCCGGCCCTCGTCGTGGATGCCCGCGCTGCCGCCCACGCCGCGAAAGTTAAACCGCGCCGCCGTCCAGTCCGACTGCACAAAGGCCCGCGCCAGCGTCTGCACCACCTTGTTGTCCAGCGTGCCGCCAAACAGCGGATGCGGATGGGCGATGACGGCAATGCCACGGGAGTGGCCCGCCGGCAGGTCCAGCGCAATGTCGAGCGCGCCCGCCGGGCCTTCGATGCTGTATTTACGGGTTTTGGAGTTCACAAAAGCAGTCCTGTTCAGCGAAAAAAAAGGAAACCGGGCACGCGCTTTAGCGCCCGATATCCGGCGGCACCAGCAGGCGCTCGACCACCTGGCCGTTTTTCAGGTGCGACTCGACAATCTCGTCGATGTCACTGTTGTCCACAAAGGTGTACCAGACCGCTTCGGGGTACACCACGGCCACCGGCCCGGCGGCGCAGCGGTCCAGGCAGCCCGCTTTATTCACCCGCACCTGGCCCGGCCCGGCCAGACCGGCGGCCTTGACCTGCGCCTTGCAGCGCTCAAAGCCCTTCTGCGCGCCATAGTCAGGGCAGCAGTCTTCGCCGTTGGGGCGCTGGTTCAGGCAAAAGAAAATATGGCGTGCGTAGTAAGAGGCTGCAGGCGCATCGGCAGGAGAAAAAGAAGTGGTCATGGCCGGGATTTTACGTTTCAGCGGCCCGCGCCGGGCTCGCGGCTGGAAAGGCGCAGCACCACATACAGCAGCGCTGCATAAGGCCACAGCCAGCCCAGCCACTGCACCAGACCGTAAAAATGGATGAAGCGGCCCTGCTCCCAGGTCTGCAGCGTCTGGGCGAAATACGGGTCATGCGGCGCCTGATTGAGCAGCGTCAGGTGAACGGCCAGCGCCAGCAGCGCCAGCGCGGCGGCAGCGCGGCGCGGCACCGCCAGCAGCAGCACCGCCAGCACCGCGCCAAAACCCACGCCCACCTGCACCGGCAGATCCAGCCAGGCCCAGGCGTGTTCGGGGCCGTAGCTCAGCGCTGCCGACAGGGCGGAAGCGGCCACGCCCACGGCGATGGTCGCTGCCGCAAAAGCAGCGCGGCGCCAGCGGGCATCAATGACGCCATAACCCAGCAGACAGGGAATGAGCAGGCCCAAGGCCACACACAGCAACTCGGCGGCTGGCACCAGCGGCTCCATCTCCATGTCGCGCTCGGGCAGCCAGACTAAAAAAGGGGTGCCGACCAGCGTCTCGGCCAAGGCAAACTCCAGCCGCTCAAACACCTGCCCCAGCCCCATCGGCACGGACGCCGGAAACAGCAGGGCGGGTGGCCACAGCAGCAGCAGCAGCAGCGCGCCACGCGAGTCTGGCGAAAACCAGCGCGCCCGCAACAGGCTCCAGCGGTTGATCACGCCGAAGCGCTCCAGCGCCCAGGCGCAGCACGCACCCAGCCAGGCGCCCAGCGTATTGAGCGCAAAGTCCACATTTGAAGCCACGCGCGACGGCAGAAAAGTCTGCAAGGTTTCCATCGTCAGCGAGAGCAACCCGGCGCTGAGCACGGCCACGCTCACCGCCCAGGACACCCGCCGACTGCGCAGCGCCGCCAGCGTCAGTAAAAAACCCAGCGGCATGTAGCCCACCAGGTTGATGCCAACATCAAACCCGGTCCAGTACTTGGGCAGCGGCTGGATCAGAAAATGCAGCGGCACGATGCCCTGGTTGCGCCACTCTGAAAACGGGTAGAGGCTGGCATACACCACCAGACAGACCATCGCCAAGGCCAGCGGCCAGGCTGTGGTGCGCTGCACATTGGTCGGCTCGGGAGATGCAGGAGACGCAGAAAAAGCTGACGGGCAAGCCATGACAGGAAATGGCAACCAGCCGTGAACTAACCCTGCCAGGGCTTGACAACCACCAGAATCACAGCGGCCACCATCAACATCACCGGCACCTCATTGAACCAGCGCAGCCAGACGTGGCTGCGGGTGTTGTGGCCGGACTGGAATTTTTCCAGCATGCGGGCGCAGGCGTGGTGGTAGCCGATGACCAGCGCCACCACCGTCAGCTTGGCGTGCATCCAGTAGCTGCCCGGCGCGCGCCCGATGCCGTAACCCAGGTACAGCCACAGGCCCAGAGCCAGCGCAGGCACAGCCAAAATGGTGGTAAAGCGCAGCAGCTTGCGCGCCATCAGCAGCAGCCGCTCGCGCTCAGCGGCGCTGCTCTGCGGCACCATGGCCAGATTGACAAAAATTCGCGGCAGGTAAAAAAGCCCGGCGAACCAGCTGGCAACAAAAACGATGTGGAAAGATTTGACCCAAAGCATGAATGCAGTGTAGCGCCGCTCTGCCAGCGCCCGTGCGCAAGGGCTACTGGCGAACTGAGGACAAAAAAAATCCCGGCGCCCTTAGGCTGCCGGGATGGAAATGCCTTTTTTGCTGTCACACGCAAAGGCCCCGCTCAGGGAGGAAAAGCGGGATGCAGCGCCCACAGAATGAACGCTGCACGGCCCGATTCTAACCACGCCAATTTCAAATTGAAATATACCTATGCGTAAAACGGGTAATTTCCCCTATAAAAATGATGGATTAATACATTTAGAAACACCTTAGACAAATAAAACTTACGCCCGTCAAAGCTTTGGCACAATTTGCCCATGACCTTGCACGCCTCCAACTTCGCTCCTTTCCCGATGGGTCGCCCCCGTCGCCTGCGCCGTGACAGCTTCACGCGCAACCTGGTGCGCGAACACGCGCTTACCACCAACGATCTGATTTATCCGGTGTTTGTCCTCGCGGGCCAGCACCGGCGCGAGCCGGTAGGCTCGATGCCCGGCGTCGAGCGCCTGAGCCTGGACCTGCTGCTGCCGGTGGCCGAAGAATGCGTCAAGTTGGGTATTCCGGTGATGGCGCTGTTTCCGGTGATCGACGCCTCGCTCAAGACCGAAAACGGCCAGGAAGCGGCCAACCCCGAAGGCTTGATCCCGCACGTCGTGCGCGAACTCAAGCGCCGCTTTCCCGAACTCGGCGTGATGACCGACGTGGCGCTGGACCCGTACACCAGCCACGGCCAGGACGGCCTGCTCGGCGCCAACGGCTACATCCTGAACGACGAAACGCTGGAAGCGCTGGTCCAGCAGGCGCTGACGCAGGCCGAAGCGGGCGTTGATATCGTCGCGCCCAGCGACATGATGGACGGGCGCATCGGCGCGATCCGTCAGGCGCTGGAAGAAGAAAACCTGATCCACACCCGCATCATGGCCTACAGCGCCAAATACGCCAGCGCGTTTTACGGCCCGTTCCGCGACGCCGTCGGCTCCAGCGGCAACCTGGGCAAGGCCGACAAAAAGGTCTATCAAATGGACCCCGGCAACTCCGATGAAGCCCTGCGCGAAGTGGCGATGGACATTGCCGAAGGCGCGGACATGGTGATGGTCAAGCCCGGCATGCCGTATCTGGACGTGGTGCGCCGCGTCAAAGACGAATTCCATGTGCCCACTTTTGCCTACCAAGTCAGCGGCGAATACGCCATGCTCAAGGCCGCCGCGCAAAACGGCTGGCTGGACCACGACGCGGTGATGATGGAAAGCCTGCTGGC
>CAIYKK010000023.1 GCA_903926695.1 uncultured Burkholderiales bacterium | reverse complement strand
GATCTAGGCCTTCAAAATTCATGGAGCGCGCCACCGCAGGCTGGCCCTGACACATCACAAACGGCGGCAAATCAGCCACCAGCACCGACGAAATCGCCGTAAAACTGTGCGCGCCCAGCTTGACAAACTGATGCACACCGGTAAAGCCACCCAGAATCACCCAGTCACCGACCTCGACGTGACCGGCGAGTGTGGTGTTGTTGGCAAAAATCGTGTGGTTGCCGACGAGGCAGTCGTGCGCGATATGCACGTAGGCCATGATCCAGTTGTCGTCGCCCAAACGCGTCACGCCCCGGTCACCGGGCGAGCCGATGTTGAAGCTGCAAAACTCGCGGATGGTGTTGCGGTCGCCAATGATCAACTCGCACGGCTCACCGGCGTATTTTTTGTCCTGCGGAATCGCGCCTATGGAGTTGAACTGGAAAATCTGGTTGTCGCGGCCTATCGTGGTGTGGCCTTCGATCACGCAATGCGCGCCGACAGCCGTGCCCGCCCCGATGCGCACATGGGGGCCGATGATGCTGTAAGGCCCGACGCTGACCGAGCTGTCGAGCTGGGCCAGAGGATCGACCAGCGCCGTGGCATGGATGCCCGGCGCAATGTGTGGCACCGTCATGCTCAGGGCAGCGTGCGCATGGTACACATCAGCTCGGCTTCGCAGACGATCTTGTCATCCACGCGCGTCACGCCCTTGAATTTGAAAATGCCTGCTTTCATGCGCAGCACTTCAACATCCATGATGAGCTGGTCGCCGGGCTCAACGGGGCGCTTGAAACGGGCGCCGTCGATGCCTGCGAAGTAATAAATCGTTTTGTCGTCCGGCGCCACGCCCAGCGTGGAAAAGCTCAGCAAGGCGGCGGCTTGCGCCATCGCTTCAATCATCAGCACGCCCGGCATCACGGGGTGGTGCGGAAAGTGGCCCATGAAGAAAGGCTCGTTCATGGTGACGTTTTTCAGCGCCTTGATCTTCTTGCCGGGGTCAATTTCGAGCACGCGGTCCACCAGCAAAATCGGGTAGCGGTGTGGCAATAACTTGAGAATCTGGTGGATATCCATCATGGTTTTTCTTCGGAGGTAACTTGAGTGGCCTGGGTGGCCTGGAGTTGCAGCAGGGCTTTTTCAGCCTGCTTGAGCCGGTCACGCAGGGCGTGAAGCTGCTTGAGGGTGGCGGCGTTTTTTTCCCAGGCGGCATTGTCGTCGATAGGAAAAATGCCGCTGTAGTGGCCGGGCTTTAGCAGCGAGCGGGTCACAGTGGTGGAGGCGGACACATGCACGCCATCGGCCAGCCGCAGGTGGCCCAGCACCACAGCGCCGCCGCCGACGGTGCAGTGCTTGCCAATCGTGGCGCTGCCCGCTACGCCGACGCAGCCCGCCATCGCGCTGTGCGCGCCGATGCGAACGTTGTGGCCAATTTGCACCAGGTTGTCGAGTTTGACACCGTCTTCGAGGATGGTGTCTTGCAAAGCGCCCCGGTCGATGCAGGTATTGGCGCCGATTTCGACATCGTTGCCGATCTGCACCGCGCCAAGCTGCTCAATCTTGACCCAGCGCCCTTGATGCGGTGCCAAACCAAAGCCGTCGGAGCCGATCACCGCGCCCGGATAAAAAATGCAGCGCTCGCCGATGCGGCAGCCGTCTTCGACCGTCACTCGCGCAGACAGGCGCGTGGCCGCACCGATCACCACATCGCGGCCAATGACGCAATGCTCGGCAATGCGCACGCCTGCGCCAATCACGGCACCGGCGGCAATACAGGAAAAAGCACCAACGGAAACGCCGGGGCCAATCGTGGCGCCAGAATCAATGACAGCGCTGGGGTGGATGGACGGCGCTGGCGCCGGGCTGTGCCGCTGCTTCCACAACTGCGTGAGCAGCGCAAAATAATAATAAGGGTCGTCCACGACGATGCAGGCGCCACGGTGCAGGGCATCTTCCCGCATGGAAGGCGCGACCACCACACAGGCGGCAGCCGACTGGGCCAGTTGGCCGAGGAACCGGGGGTGACTGAGAAACGTCAACTCCTGCGGACCCGCCGTCTCCAGCGGGGCCAGGCGCTCGATCAGGATATCGGCGTCGCCCAGCAACTGGGCTGGCGCTCGGTCCATCAACGCCTGAACGATATCGGCCAGACGGAGCGTCACGCTGGGCCTGCCATTTCTGCGCCCACGCGCACGCTGCTGACCTGCCGCACGATCAGCGCGAAGCGTTCAGCGCTTTGATCACCTTGTCGGTGATGTCATGCTTGGGGTTGACATAAACCGATTCCTGCAGAATCAGGTCGTATTTTTCGGTTTCAGCGAGGTTTTTGACGACTTTGTTCGCGCGCTCAATGACGAGCTGAAGCTCTTCATTCTTGCGCGCATTGAGGTCTTCCTGAAACTCGCGGCGCTTGGTCTGGAAGGTGCGGTCCTGATCGACCAGCTGGCGCTGGCGGATTGTGCGCTGGCTTTCAGCCAGCGTGGGCGCTTCGCGCTCGAACTTGTCGGAGGCGGCTTTGAGCTGGCCAGCCAGATCGGTCAGCTCTTTTTCACGCTTGGTGAATTCCTGCTCCAGCTTGGTCTGGGCCGCCTTGGCGGAATTGGCCTCGCGGAAAATTCGGTCCAGATTGACCACGCCAACCCTGAATTCCTGCGCAGTCGCGGTCAAACCGGCCATTGCGATGACAAGACCCAAGACGATTTTATTTGAAAGGTTTTTCATTAGAAGGATGTACCAATTTGGAATTGCAGGCGTTCTATTTTATCGCTAGCCTGTTTGCGTAAAGGCACTGCATACGCAATGCGCAGGGGGCCGACCGGAGAAATCCAGCTAATACCAATGCCGGTGGAGGCGCGAAGGCCATTGGGGCCGTTCAACACATAGCGGTTCTTGAACACATTGCCCGCATCGACAAAACCGTACAGGCGCAGCGTACGGTCATTGCCGGCACCCGGAAACGGTGCGATCACCTCGGCGTTGAGTGTGATCTTTTTCGGGCCGCCCACAGCCGCGTCATCGGCGCTGTCACGCGGCCCCAGGGAGCCCTGCTGGAATCCGCGCACCGAGCCCAGGCCGCCGGAGTAGTAGTTTTTAAACAGTGGATAAGCCTGACCATTGAGGCCCTTGCCCCAGCCCAGCTCGCCGTTGAGGGCGAGGGTGAACTGCTTGTTCAAAGGAATGTATTGCTGGATCTGGTAATTGGTCCGCAGGAACCTGATGTCCCCGCCAAAACCCCAGTCGGCGTAGAGGCGCTGGTAGCGTCCGGTTGTGGGCACCAAGGCGCTGTCGCGGTTATCGCGCGACCAGCCCAGCGTCAGGGGAATCGAGTTGGTCGTGTAGCCGAACGTGTTGGCATAGTCCTGATAGCTGACTGGCAGCAGGGTGCCGGGCACGATGGTCAGAGACTCATAGCCGGTGCCGAAATAAACCGTGTCGGTTTCCGTGAACGGCACGCCGAAACGGATGCTGGCGCCCCGCGTCTTGAGCTTGTAGTCACCGCCCTGGCCCGTCAGGGGCGTCGAGGTGCGGTCATACACATCAATGCTGCGCGAAATGCCGTCAGCGGTGAAATAGGGATCGACCGTGTTGATCACCAGCTGCCGGTTGGAGGTGCTGGTGTTGACTTCAATCCCGAGGTAATTGCCAGAACCAAAAACATTTTCCTGCTTGATGCCGAACATGAGCGAGACATTGTCCGCACTGGAATAACCCGCGCCCAGTTGCAGATTGCCGGTGGGTTTTTCAACCACATTGAGCGTCAGATCGACCTGGTCGGACGTTCCCGCGACTTCCTGGGTTTCCAGCGCCACTTCGTTGAAAAAGCCCAGACGGTCCACGCGGTCGCGTGACAGGCGGATTTTGTCGCCGTCGTACCACGAGGACTCAAGCTGGCGGAACTCGCGGCGCACCACTTCGTCGCGGGTGCGGTTGTTGCCCGCCACGTTGATGCGCCGCACGTAAGCGCGGTGCGAAGGCTCGGCCTGCAGCGAAAAAGCCACGCGGTTGTTGGTCCGGTCAATTTCCGGGACGGCTTCGACTTTGGCAAAGGCAAAGCCGAACGAGCCGAAGTATTCGGTAATGGCTTTGGTGGTTTCAGCGACCTGATCGGCGTTGTAGGGCTGGCCCGGCTTGATGGTGATGAGGGATTTGAACTCTTCTTCCTTGCCCAGATAATTGCCTTCGAGCTTGATGCCCGAGACCGTAAAACGCTCACCCTCGGTCACGTTGAGCGTGATCGAAATGCTCTGCTTGTCGGGCGAAATCGCCACCTGGGTCGAATCGACCTTGAACTCCAGGTAGCCGCGTGCGAGGTAATAGGCGCGCAGGGTTTCGATGTCGGCATTGAGCTTGGCGCGGGCGTAGCGGTCGGATTTGGTGTACCAGCTCAACCAGGTGCCGGTGTCCAGATCGAACAGCTTGAGCAGTGCCGGTTCGCTGAAAACCTTGTTGCCGGTGATCTGGATTTCCTTGATCTTGGCCACATCGCCTTCTGACACGGTGAAGGTCAGGTTGACGCGGTTGCGCTCAATCGGCGTGACGGTGGTGACGACCTCGACGCCGTACAGGCTTTTGTTGATGTACTGGCGTTTGAGCTCCTGTTCGGCCTTGTCGGCCAGCGCCTTGTCAAACGGCTGGCCGTCGGAAATGCCTGCGTCGCGAAGGGCTTTTTTCAGCACATCCTTGTCGAACTCGCGGGTTCCGACAAATTCCACATCGGCCACCGTGGGGCGCTCTTCAACGATGACCACCAGCACATCGCCATTGACTTCGAGGCGCACGTCCTTGAACAGGCCCAGGCCGAACAGCGTGCGGATGGCGGTGGAGCCTTTGTCATCGCTGTAGGTTTCGCCGACGCGAAACGGCAGTGAGGCAAAGACCGTTCCGGGCTCGACGCGCTGCAGGCCCTCGACCCGAATGTCTTTGACGGTGAAGGGATCGACGGCCCAGGCCGTGTTGACAGCGAACAGCCCGGCAACGATGGCGCAGACAGTGCGGAGTTTGAATTGATTGAATTGCTTTTGCATGAATTGGTTGAATTTAACCCACAAGCCGGGTGACATCGTTGAAAAGGGCAATGCACATCATGCCCAGCAGAATCGCAACACCACCGCGCTGCAGCCGGTCCATCCAGACGTCGGAGACGCCCCGGCCCGTGACCCACTCCCAAAGATAATACATCAGGTGGCCACCGTCCAAGACCGGCAGCGGCAGCAGGTTGAGCACGCCCAGGCTGACGCTAACCAGCGCCAGAAACACCAGATAGGCGCTCAAACCCATCGTGGCGGACTTGCCCGCGTAGTCGGCAATCGTCAGCGGGCCGCTCAGGTTTTTCAGCGACGACTCGCCGATGACCATTTTTCCCATCATCTTGAGCGTGAGCAGCGAGACATCCCAGGTGCGGACCGCGCCTTGGCGCAAGCCGTCGAACAATCCGTAGCGCACGGTGATGAGTTCAGGCGGCGCGCCCACATAAGCGCCGATGCGGGCGACAGCCACGCCGTCTTCAAGTTTGATGTCGGGCGCGACCTGCAGCGCCAGCGTCTGGCCGCTGCGCACAACGCGCCAGAGCTGCGGCGCCGTGGCGGCAGCGCCGGGAGCCGCGCCCTGCGCCGAAGCACGTATGGTTTCACGCAGCTGCTGACCGTCCACAATGGCCCGCTCGCCGATACGCTCGACCAGATCACCGGCGCGCAGGCCAGATTTTTCGGCCACGCTGCCAGCCATAACCTCGCCGATCACCGGCGGCGTCCAGGGGCCGGGAAGGCCGATTTTGCGAAACAGCTGGGCATCGGCAGTGGCCGCATCGAACTGGCTGAGTTCAAGCAGCACCGTGCGGGTGCCAGCACCAGCCTCGCCGCCGAGCACGAGCTGCAAATCGAGGCCTTCGAGCGCGCCTTGCGTCAGGCGCCAGCGCAGGTCTTCAAAGGAGCGCACGGTTTTCAGTTTGTCGCCTTCAAAAGCGGCCTGCAGAACCGTTTCGTGGCCGCGCAGCCCGGCTTTTTCAGCCAGCGACCCGGCGACCGGACTGGCCAGAATCGCCTTGGGTTCTTGCAAACCCGTCCAGTTGACGATGCTGTAGAGCAGCACGGCCAGCAGCAAATTGGCCAGCGGCCCGGCGGCCACGACGGCGGCGCGGGATTTGAGCGGCTGGGTGTTGAACGCCAGATGCCGCTCAGCCGGATCGACCGGCGCTTCCCGCTCGTCGAGCATCTTGACGAAGCCGCCCAGCGGCAGCATGCCGATGGAAAACTCGGTGGTCTTGTTTTTGAGCCGCCAGGTGTAGAGCGGCTTGCCAAATCCGATGGAAAACTTCAGCACCTTGATGCCGCAGGCCACCGCCACCCGGTAGTGCCCATACTCATGCACTGCGATCAAAATACCGAGCGTGACGAGAAAGGACACCAAAGTGAGCATGTCAGGACTCCAGATGTTGCGCGATGTGATCGGCCACCCGGCGCGCCTGCGCGTCAAGGGCCAGCAAGTCTTCGATGGTGGCTATCGCTGAAACCGCCACGGCCTCCAGCGTAGCCTGATTGACGCGGTGGATATGGTCGAAGCGGATTTTTTTGTTCAAAAACGCGGCCACCGCCACCTCGTTGGCCGCATTGAGCACCGCCGTGCTGCCCACCGGTGCCTTGAGCACGTCCCACGCCAGCGGCAGACCCGGAAAGCGCTCGTCATTGGGCACTTCAAACGTCATCGTGGCCAGCGCCCGAAAGTCCAGCGCCTGCGCGCCCGAGCTGATGCGATCCGGCCAGGCCAGGCCGTAGGCAATGGGCACACGCATGTCGGGCGTGCCCAACTGCGCCACCACCGAGGTGTCGCGGTACTGCACCATCGAGTGGATGATGCTCTGCGGGTGAATCACCACTTCGATCTGCTCGGGCGTCATGCCGAACAGGTATTTGGCCTCGATGACTTCCAGCGCCTTGTTCATCATCGTGGCTGAATCGACCGAAATCTTGCGCCCCATGACCCAGTTTGGATGGGCGCAGGCTTCGTCGGGCGTGACGTGGCGCAGCGTGGCGGGATCACGGGTGCGAAACGGGCCGCCGGACGCGGTCAGGATGATTTTTTCGACCCGCTGCGGCCAGGAAGTCGCGTCTTCCGGCAGGGACTGGAAAATCGCCGAATGTTCGCTGTCAATGGGCAGCAATTGCGCGCCGCCGGTGCGCACCGCCTGCATGAACACATCGCCGCCGACGACCAGCGCCTCTTTGTTGGCCAGCAGCAGGCGCTTGCCCGCATGGGCGGCAGCCATGCACGGCGGCAAACCGGCAGCGCCGACGATGGCGGCCATCACCGCATCCACCTGCTCGTGCGCGGCGATCATTTCCAGGTCGCCCGGCGTTGACAGCACTTGCGTCGTCAGCCCGTTGGCCTTGATTTTTTCGGCCAGCTCTCTAGCGTGAGGCTCGCTCACCATCACGGCGTACTGCGGTTTAAATTGCGCGCACTGCGCCAGCATCACATCGACCTGTTTGGCGGCGCTGAGCGCAAACACCTCAAAGCGCTCAGGATGGCGGGCAATGACATCGAGCGTGCTGACCCCGATGGAACCTGTCGAACCCAGAACCGTGATGCGCTGCTTGTGAAATGTCATGGAATGAGAATTTTGGCCAAGAAAAGAAACTTAAAAGCTGTACAGCATCATTGCCAGCGGCAAAGCGGGAAGCAAAGCGTCGATGCGGTCGAGGACGCCGCCGTGGCCGGGCAGCAAGGCGCTGGAGTCTTTCACCCCCGCGCTGCGTTTAATCAGGGACTCAACCAGATCGCCGACCACGCTCATGGCGGCCATAAAAATCACCGCCAGCACCATCAACGGCACGTCGTGGTGCCGGGCCAGACGGCTGTAAAACGTCTCGCCGCCGAAAAAATTCCAGCCCAGCGCCAGCAGCACCACGCCGACCATGCCGCCCCAGACGCCTTCCCAGCTTTTGCCGGGGCTGATGGACGGTGCCAGCTTGCCTTTGCTGAAGCGCCCGCCGAACTTGCGCCCGGCAAAATAAGCGGAAATATCAGCGACCCAGACCAGCAACAGCACGGAGAGCAAAAATTCGGTGCCGATGACGCGGGCCTGCGCAATCGCCAGCCAGGCCAGCCACAGCGCGACCAGCCCACCAACCAAGCGCACAATTTTCGGAATACGCGGCCAGCCCGCCACGCCAGCGCGCAGCAGCCAGCCGCCCGCCAGCACCCAGACCGCGCCCGTCACAGCCCACAGCGTTCGCGAAGGCGGCGCGAGCAAACCGCCATACCACGACAAACCACAGGCCAGCAGACACAGCCCGCCCAGGGCGAACGATCCGCCCTGCCCCAGTGCATTGAGGCGCCCCCACTCCCAAGCGCCAGCGCCAATCAGCACCAGCGCCACCATATTGAACGGCACCGGCGTGGCATAAAAAAGCGCGGGCAGCAAAATAGCCAGCAAAACGATGGCCGTGATAACACGCTGCTTGAGCATCAGACGGCCTTTTTGTCGTGAGAAGAGGAATGCCCGCCAACTTGCGCCGATGTCTGTCCGAAACGGCGCTCGCGGGCATGAAAAACGGAAATCGCTTCGTCGAGCGCAGCCTCGTCGAATTCGGGCCAGAGCTTGGCCGAAAAGTGCAGTTCTGAATAAGCCGCCTGCCAGAGCAGAAAGTTGCTGATACGCAATTCGCCGCCGGTGCGGATCAGCAAATCGGGATCGGGCACATGGGCCAGCGCCATCGCCCGGTCCAGCGACAGCTCGGTGATCGGCTCGCCCCGGCTGGCGAGCTTTTGCGCCGCCTGGGCAATATCCCAACGCCCGCCGTAGTTGAAGCACACATTAAGAATCAGCCGCTGGTTTGCGGACGTACCCTGTTCAGCGACTACCAGCGCAGTGCGAACTTTGTCGGAAAACCGCTGGCGGTCGCCGATGAAGTGAATCCGTATGCCCTGGGCGCTCAGGCGCGGCACTTCTTTGGCCAGCGCCACCACCAGCAACTCCATCAGGCCCGAGACTTCTTCGGGCGGGCGGTTCCAGTTTTCGGAGGAAAAAGCAAAGACGGTGAGTACACCGATGCCGCGCTGCAAACAGGCGCGCACGCAGCGGGTCAGCGAATCGACGCCCTGCTTGTGACCGGCAATGCGCGGCAGCAGCCGCTTGGTCGCCCAGCGTCCGTTGCCGTCCATGACGATGGCCACATGGTGCGGAGCGGGGGAAGGATGGGCGGCCATGCGCGGGTTCAGGCCAGACGGTCTGCTCAAACCGCCATGATGTCTTGTTCCTTGCCCGTGACCAGTTTGTCAACATCGGCAATGAAGCGGTCAGTGAATTTCTGGATTTCGTCCTGCGAGCGGCGCTCGTCATCTTCCGAGGCCAGCTTGTCCTTGACCAGCTTTTTGATGCCATCATTGGCATCGCGGCGCAGGTTGCGGATGGCGACCTTGGCGTGTTCACCTTCGCCGCGCACGACCTTGGTCAGTTCGCGGCGGCGCTCTTCGGTCATGGCGGGCATGGGGACGCGAATCAGGTCGCCTTGCGACGCCGGGTTCAGGCCCAGGTCGGAATCGCGGATGGCTTTTTCAATCTTCGCGCCCATGCCTTTTTCCCACGGCGTGACGCTGATGGTGCGTGCGTCGAGCAGCGCCACATTGGCCACCTGGCTGATCGGCACCATAGAGCCGTAGTAGTCCACATGCACTGTGTCGAGCAGGCCGGGATTGGCGCGGCCGGTGCGGATTTTAGTCAGGCTCTGCTTGAACGATTCCAGAGACTGCTGCATTTTTTGCGTTGCCTGCTGTTTGATCTCAACAATGCTCATGGTCGAATCTCCTGGTGAATTAGGTTCAAAAAATGCAAAAAAGCAATGAAGGCGGCCCGCTGCGGGGCCGCGCTGATCAGGACCGGGTTCAGACGTGAACCAGGGTGCCCTCGTCCTCGCCCTGCACCACGCGCTTCAAGGCACCGTGTTTGAAGATGCTGAACACCTTCAGGGGCAACTTCTGGTCGCGGCACAGCGCAAAGGCCGTGGCGTCCATGACTTCGAGGTTTTTGCCCATTGCCTCATCAAAAGTGATGCTGGTGTAGCGGGTGGCCGTCGGGTCTTTCTTGGGATCGGCGGTGTACACGCCATCGACCTTGGTGGCCTTGAGGACGATTTCCGCGCCGATTTCCGCGCCGCGCAGGGCCGCAGCCGTGTCGGTGGTGAAAAACGGGTTGCCGGTGCCGGCCGCAAAAATAACGACCTTGCCCTCTTCCAGGTACTGCAGCGCCTTGGGCCGGACATAAGGCTCGACCACGCGGTCAATGGCAATCGCCGACATCACGCGGGCAATCAAGCCTGCCTTTTCCATCGTGTCGCCCAGCGCCAGCGCATTCATCACCGTGGCCAGCATACCCATGTAATCGGCCGTCGCCCGGTCCATACCGACCGAGCCGCCCGCCACGCCGCGAAAGATATTGCCGCCGCCAATCACCACCGCCACTTCGACACCCATGCGGGTGATTTCGGCAATTTCTTCCACCATGCGAACAATGGTGGCGCGGTTGATGCCGAAGGCATCATCGCCCATCAAGGCCTCACCTGACAGTTTTAACAAGATCCGCTTGTAGGCTGGCATGTAAGAGCTTTCTTGGTTGAGTTGGTTGTAAAGTTTAGCGGCCTTCCGGCTAGGCTCAAAATTTCAGGAAAAATTAAGCAGCCTTGGCAGCTGCGACCTGGGCAGCGACTTCAGCGGCGAAATCGTCCACTTTCTTCTCGATGCCTTCGCCCACGACGTACAGCGTGAAAGACTTGACCGTGGTGGCCTTTTCTTTCAGCATCTGCTCGACCGTTTGCTTGTCGTTCTTGACGAAAGTCTGGTTATTCAGGCTGACTTCCTTCAGGTACTTCTGCACGCCGCCTTCGATGCGCTTGGCAACGATTTCGGCGGACTGAACTGGCTTGCCGGCGGCCACGGCCACGGTCGCATCTTCAGCAGCCTTGGCGGCAGCGACCGAGCGCTCTTTGGCGACCAGTTCGGCAGGTACGTCGGCGCTGGACAAGGCGACAGGCTTCATGGCGGCCACATGCATGGCGACATCCTTGGCAGCGGCTTCGTCACCGGCGAATTCGACCACCACGCCAATGCGGGTGCCGTGCAGGTAAGCAGCGGTACTGCCTTCAAAACGCTTGAAGCGGCGCACGCTCATGTTTTCGCCGATTTTGCCGATCAGGCCCTTGCGCACTTCTTCGACCGTCGGGCCAAAGCCGTCGAGCGACAAAGGCATGGCGCCAATGGCTTCAACGTCAGCCGGGTTGTTCTTGACAATGCCTTCGGCGATGGCATTCACGAACGCCAGGAAGCTGTCATTCTTGGTGACAAAATCGGTTTCGCAGTTGACTTCGACCAGCGCGGCGACATCGCCTTCGCGGGCCAGCGCAACCACGCCTTCGGCGGTGATACGGGAAGCGGCCTTGCCAGCCTTGCTGCCGAGCTTGACGCGCAGCAACTCTTCTGCTTTGTCGAAGTCGCCTTCAGCTTCGGTCAGCGCTTTTTTGCACTCCATCATCGGGGCGTCGGTTTTAGCGCGCAGTTCAGCGACCATCTTTGCAGTGATTGCAATTGCCATTTTTGATTCTCCGTTTTGTCGTGTTATCGTCAAAGGCACCCCACACGGCGCACCTTCTTTATATCGTTAGATTGTGAAAAAGGGGCTACGCGAGCCCCTTTTTCGCGTCTGGCGTAGCGCCGGACTGGTTAGGCAGCAGCGCTGTCCACTTCCACAAACTCATCCGAGCTTTCAGCCGAAACGGCCTTGACCACTTCGGTCATGGCGCTGGTGCGGCCTTCGATGACGGCGTCAGCCAGACCGCGAGCGTACAGCTCAACAGCTTTGGAGGAGTCATCGTTGCCAGGAATCACGTAGTCGATGCCGATAGGCGAGTGGTTGGTATCAACCACACCGATCAGAGGAATGCCCAGTTTCTTGGCTTCCAGGATTGCGATTTTGTGGAAACCCACGTCGATCACAAAAATGGCATCTGGCAGCGCCGTCATGTCCTGAATGCCGCCGATGTCTTTTTCCAGCTTTTCGATTTCGCGCTTGAAGGTCAGCTGTTCTTTCTTGCTGATCGTGTCGAGGCCAGCTTCTTGCTGGGCTTTCATTTCTTTCAGGCGCTTGATGGATGTCTTGACCGTCTTGAAGTTGGTCAGCATGCCGCCGAGCCAGCGCTGGTCCACGTAAGGAATGCCGGCGCGCTGAGCTTCAGCGGCGACGGTTTCGCGTGCGGTGCGTTTGGTGCCGACCATCAGGATGGTGCCACGGTTGGCTGTCAGTTGTTTGGCGAACTTCATCGCGTCCTGGAACATCGGCAGCGATTTTTCCAGGTTGATGATGTGAATACGGTTGCGGTGGCCGAAGATGTACGGTGCCATCTTGGGATCCCAGAAGCGGGTTTGGTGACCAAAGTGGACGCCGGCTTCCAGCATTTCACGCATGTTTGTGGACATAATTTAACTCCAAAGGTTGGGTCTAAAATCAGCGCTTATCGCCGGACGAATTTCCGGGCGACACCTTGAGTGGCCGATTTGCGATTTGAGCCTTGCAAACGGCGATTCGCCATTCGCAAAGCCCACTGAGTATAGCACCCCCTTTCCACCGCAGCCGGACGCGGCCAGGCAGGCCCGCCGGGCTTGGTACGTAAGCGCTGAACATCAGCTATCAGGATGAAAACCGGCGGCCAGCACGGACTTGTCCTACAGATTTTGCTGTAATGCTGAGATAGCGTTGGAAGCATGAAAGCTGTACAGTCAACCCAGCCCCGGCATGTTGCACCGGGAAATTCATTTCTGAGGAAAAAGCGTTATGGGTATGTTCAGTTTTATCAAGGAAGCCGGTGAAAAGCTTTTCGGGCACGGTCCGGCTAAAGCCGCCCAGGAAACTGCCGCCGCAGCCCCCACGCCCGAAAATGTGGCAGCCCTGAGCAAAACCGCCGGTGAAGCGATTGAAACCTACATCAAAAGCATGAACCTTGAAGTCGATGCGCTGGAAGTCAGCTTTGACGCCCCCACGGCAACGGTGACCGTCGCGGGCGTGGTGCCCGATCAGGCCACCCGCGAAAAGGTGCTGCTGTGCTGCGGCAATGTGGCCCAGGTCTCGGCCGTCAAAGACATGATGACGGTGGCCAGCACCGCCCCAGAATCAAAAATGTATGTGGTCGTGAGCGGCGACACGCTCTCCAAGATCAGTAAAGAGTTCTACGGCACGCCGAACAAATACCACCAGATTTTTGAAGCCAATACGCCCATGCTGGGCAGCCCGGACAAGATTTACCCCGGACAAGTTCTGCGGATTCCCGTGGACGAGTGATCTCGCGGCCCGTTGAATAAAAAGCCCGGCTCTCCGGGCGGTAGTGATTCAATCTTGACTGTCATTCGACAAGATATTTATGGCGTGCAGTGATGTTGTACTCATGAATAAATATCTTGAGCGATGTTTCTTGATTTTTTGAAAAAGAAAGCGTTTTGCGCACAAACCGGCGCAACCGCTGGCGCAGCGTATTATTCCAGCGCTCGACATGCGCCGTCTCCCCAGAGACCTTGCTGACGCCTCTGTGATCGCAGCCAAACACATTCTTGTACGCCTCCCAAAAATCACTGGCCGTCTGTGTGCAGCAATAAGCCTGCGGTATGCTTTTCTTGAGCTGTGCGCAAACATCTGCGCCGCGCCCGCCCACGGCATAGGCCAATCCAGAGCCAGGGTTTGTTGGCTTTCTTCTGCACAAAAGACCAAAGCTCATCGAGTTCGAGCACGTCTCCCGACGGCTCTTCGTCATTCCGTGTGGAATTTGCCGTGAAAAATACGCTCCTGTAGTGCGCGGACAGGGCTGTCCCATCAAAAATTTTGTTTCAAAATCAACCGCAAGTTGTCATTCCCCCAGCCTGCTTTTTTGCGCAATGCCTTGATCCCGATGCCCTTG
>CAIYKK010000022.1 GCA_903926695.1 uncultured Burkholderiales bacterium | reverse complement strand
TTGGCGGCGGAGCGCACCATCGCCGGGCCGCCGATGTCGATGTTTTCAATCGCGTCTTCCAGCGTGCAGCCGGGCTTGGCGACGGTCGCTTCAAACGGGTACAGGTTGACGACCAGCAGGTCGAGGGTAGCAATGCCGTGGGCTTGCAGCGCCGCCATGTGCTCGGGAAAATCGCGCCGGGCCAGCAGGCCGCCGTGGATTGTCGGGTGCAGCGTCTTGACGCGGCCGTCTAACATTTCAGGAAAGCCGGTGTGGTCGGCCACTTCGGTCACGGGCAGGCCCGCGTCAGCCAGCAGTTTGGCGGTGCCGCCGGTGGACAGCAGCTTGATGCCCAGCGCGTGCAGCGCCTGGGCAAATTCGAGGATGCCGGTTTTGTCGGAAACGGAAATCAAGGCGTTCATGGTTTTTTCTCTAAGGTTAATTATTTGAGCAGCTGGTGCTCGACCAGCTTTTTGCGCAGCGTGTTGCGGTTCAGGCCCAGCCATTCGGCGGCGCGTGACTGGTTGTGCGCGGCGTGGTGCATGACCACTTCAAGCAGCGGTTTTTCCACCACGCGCACCATCATGTCGTACATGCCATCGGGCGTGATGCCGTCAAGATCCTGAAAATAACTTTCCAGACTGGAGCGGACACATTCTTCCAAATTGATTTTGCTCATCGTGCAGCTTCCTCCTGATTTTTATCGTTGTTGGCGGGTGTCCCGACTGCGCCGCCCTGGCTGTCGGCGGCGTGCGGGATGCGGTCCATCTGCTGGCCCAGTTCATCAAAAAAACTGCCCACGGCCTGAAGCTGCGCGGCGCAGTCTTCCAGTAGATTCATCCGGGCGCGAAAGGCTTCGCCGCCCGGCAGGGTTTTGACGTACCAGCCGATATGCTTGCGTGCCGTGCGCACACCGGTGAAGTCGCCGTACAGCACATAGTGGTCCTGCAAATGATCCAGCAGCAAGCGCTTGACCTCGGCCACCAGCGGCGGCGCCAGATGTTTGCCAGTGGCCAGAAAATGGCCGATTTCGCGGAAAATCCACGGCCTGCCCTGCGCGGCGCGGCCAATCATCACCGCGTCGGCGCCGGTATAGGCCAGTACGTCACGGGCTTTTTCCGGGCTGTCAATGTCGCCGTTGGCCGTCACCGGAATGCGCAGCGCGGCTTTCACCTCGGCAATCGTGTCGTATTCAGCCAGCCCTTTGTAGCCCTGCTCGCGGGTGCGGCCATGCACGGTGACCATCTGGACTCCGGCGCTTTCGGCGGCGCGGGCAATTTGAACGGCGTTTTTATGCGTTTGCGCCCAGCCGGTGCGCATCTTGAGCGTGACCGGCACGCCGTGCGGCGCGCAGGCGGCGACCACGGCCTCGATGATCTGCAGCGCCAGCGGCTCGTCCTGCATCAGCGCCGAACCGGCCCATTTGTTGCAGACTTTTTTCGCCGGGCAGCCCATGTTGATGTCGATGATCTGCGCGCCGCGCTCGATGTTGTAGGCGGCAGCGGCGGCCATCATGGGCGCGTCGGTGCCCGCGATTTGCACGGCAATCGGGCCGGGTTCGCCCACGTGGTTGGCGCGGCGCGAGGTTTTGAGCGTGTCCCACAGGTCGGGCCGCGAAGTCACCATTTCGCTCACGGCGTAGCCCGCGCCCAGCGCTTTGCACAACTGGCGAAACGGCCTGTCCGTCACGCCCGCCATGGGCGCGGCAAACAGCTTGTTGGCCAAAGCGTAGGGGCCGATGTTCATGGGACGGGGAGGTAAAACTGAGGGGTTGCCGGAAAAGAGGCATGATTGTAGCTGCCCAAAATTTGGGCAGTTGAATCGAAATTTTCGCCCAGCGTGCCGACCAACCCGGCTGCCTATACTTCACCGCCTATGCCAACCTGGATTGAACACCTGCTCGAACTGTTAGCGCTGCCCGAACTCGGGCTATCGACAGTGTTTGTCGTGTCGTTTATTTCGGCGACGCTGCTGCCGCTGGGCTCGGAGCCGGTGGTGTTTGGCCTGGTCAAACTGAACCCGGACCTGTTCTGGCCGACGGTTCTGGTGGCCACGGCAGGCAACACGCTGGGCGGCGCGCTCGACTGGTGGCTGGGCTACAGCGCGCACCGGGTGGCCGACAAATACGTCCACTCCGCGCAC
>CAIYKK010000021.1 GCA_903926695.1 uncultured Burkholderiales bacterium | reverse complement strand
GCTGTCAAGCCGCGACTGGCTGCTGCTGGCGCTGATGGGGCTGGGGCCGCTGGGCGCGGCGTTTTTCCTCTGGGACAAAGCCCTCAAACTCGGCGACGCCCGGCAGATCGGCATCCTGAGCTACCTCACGCCGCTGGGCTCGACCGCCCTACTCATGGCTGTGAGCGAGCGCCCGCTGACCTGGAGCATCGCCCTGGCGGCGGCGCTGATCATTGGCGCGGCGGTGCTGGGCACACGCACCCGATAGCCCGAGCGCCCGCCAAGCCTCTGGCAGGCTTGCGCTTTGGCGGCCCAAGGCAGCCTGCGAAGCCACGCGCAAACGTGCATATTTAATGGATTCTTCTTTTTTCTTGCATTCATGCAGGAATCCCCCTGCTTCTGGGTGTTCACGTTGTTGCAGTGATGTTACAAATGGGGGCGGTGTGCCGCCCATCCGTCCGGCGCAATTTACACACTGCTTAACAAGGGAAAAACAATGACGACATACAACGGCACTTCTGGTGCCGATACGCTGGTGGGCAGCACCGGCAATGACACCCTCAGCGGCGGCACGAGCGGTGACCTTCTGAGTGGCGGCGCAGGCAACGACCTCTACACCTTCTCCAAGGGGGACGGTTATGATTACATCTACGACTACGGCTCGATGGTAGGCAGTATCGACACGGTGCAATTCCTAGACGTGAAGTCCACCGAAATCACGTCCATTCAGTTCTTCGCTGGGCGCTTGACAATCCAGTACGGCACACTCGACCAGCTCACCGTCGATTATTTCTCCGCCATCAGGCTCCAATTCAGCGATGGTGTCATTTGGAACCAATCAGCGCCTAAATCCCAGCTTTTCACGTCCACAGGAACACCAGACAACGACTTGATTTCTAGCCATAACGAGGACGGCAACCTCATCTTTGGACTGGCAGGGGGCGACACCCTCACCGGCGGCATGAAGGCTGACCGTATCGACGGCGGCATGGGCAACGACAGCCTCTACGGTGGGGGCAGCAACGACACCCTGATCGGCGGCACGGGCAACGACACCCTGACCGGAGGGGCAGGCAACGACCTCTACACCTTCTCCAAAGGCGACGGCGTGGATGCCATCTACGGGTACAGCTCGACGGCAGGCAACACCGACACGGTGCGATTCCTGGATGTGAAATCCTTCGAGGTCACATCTATTGAGAGCGCGGGCGACCACCTGGTGATCAGGTACGGCACGGCCGACCAGCTGACCATCGATAATTTTTCCACTGTCAAACTCAAATTCAGCGACGGTGTCATCTGGAACAAGACAGCCTCTGAGACCCAAGTTTTCACCAGCACAGGAACAGCAGGCAACGACTCGATTTCCGGTCATAACGAGGGGAACAACCGCATCTTTGGACTCGACGGCAACGACACACTCTACAGTGCAGGCGGTAGCGATACCCTCCATGGCGGCACGGGCAACGACACACTGGGCGGCAGCGCAGGCGATGATACCTACACCTTCTCAAAGCGCGATGGCGCGGATGTCATCTTCGAGAACGGCTGGTTGACAAGCGACACCGACACCATTGAGTTCTTGGACGTGAAGTCCACCGAGATCGTATCCATTGAGGGTTTGGGTAACAGCCTGGCGCTCAAATACAGCACAGCCGACACAGTCACCATTAACAATTATTTCTACGGTGCAGGCACAACCAGCATTGAACTGATCAAATTCAGCGATGGTGTCATCTGGGACAAGGCAGCGCTTGCAGCCCAAGTTTTTACGTCAACAGGGGCGGCAAACGATAATTTTCTTTCCAGCGATGGAGCCAGCAGTATCATGTTTGGACTCGGCGGCAACGACAGCCTCTACGGCAAGAACGGCCACGACACCCTGAATGGAGGCTCAGGCAACGATAGCCTCAATGGTGGCGCAGGCGACGATCTCTACACCTTCTCCAAAGGCGATGGTGTGGACTTCATCGACGAGTACGACCTGACGGCAGGCAACCGTGACACGGTGCAGTTCCTGGATGTCAAGTCCACCGAAATCACGTCTATTTCGCAATTAGGCTCCAGTCTGGCACTCAAGTACGGGGCGGCCGACCAGCTCATCGTCGCAAACTATTACTCCGCTGCAAGCGCTGGCATTGAGCAGATCAAATTCAGCGATGGTGTCATCTGGAATAAAACAGATATTGCAGCCCAAGTTTTCACTTCGCCGGGAACGGCAGGCAATGCGCTTACTCTCGGCTACGAAGCCAGCAACTTGATCTTTGGACTCAACGGCAACGACGCTCTTAACGGCAGCTTGAAGGCTGACCGCATCGACAGCGGCAAGGGCAATGACAGCCTCTACGGCGGGAACGGCGACGACACCCTGGACGGCGGCACCGGCAACGATGTCATGGACGGCGGGAGCGGCAACGACACCTATTACGTGGACAGCAGCCTGGACGTGGTTATCGAAACCAATGCAGTGAGCAGCCAAAACATTCCGGCTGCCTTTGACGACATCGACTTGGTCAACAGCTACCTGAACGCCTACACCCTGAGCGCCAATATTGAGAACGGCGCTATCCTTGCCTCCGGCACGGCCAGCCTGACCGGCAACAGCCTGAACAACACCCTGTATGCTGGCGCGGGCAACAACATTCTCGACGGTGACACGGGATACGACACCGTGTCTTATGGCTACGCCAGCGCTGGTGTCACCGTCAACCTAGCCACTACTGCAGCTCAAGCCACAGGCCACTCAGGCACCGACACGCTGCTCAATGTGGAAAACCTCGCAGGCAGCAACCATGCCGACAAACTCATCGGCAACGCAGGCAGAAACACCTTGAGCGGCGGCACTGGCAACGACACACTCAATGGAGGCACAGGCGATGATTTTTTGGAGGGCGGCGCAGGCCGCGACCTCTATACCTTCTCCAAGGGCGATGGCAGAGACCACATCCGCCAGTACTTGACCACAGATGGCACCGATACGATCGAGTTTCTGAACGTGAAATCTACCGAGATCACATTCATTGATGGCCAGAGTCACCGTCTGCTGATCAAGTATGGAGCAACCGACGAGATCTACATTGAAAGCGACCTAACCGACGATTACTTTGATCCCAACGACACGCTACAGATTGGCATTGAGCAGTTCAAATTCAGCGACGGTGTCATCTGGGATAAAACATCGCTTGCGGCCCAAGTTTTTAACTCCACGGGAACGCCAGGCAACGATTCCATTTTTGGTGGCGCTGGAGTCAGCAATGTCCTCTTTGGACTCGACGGCAACGACACCCTGTACGGCGGCGGCGGCAACGACACCTTGTACGGCGGCGCAGGCGATGACGAACTTAACGCGTACAGCGCCAGCGGCAGCAATACCAGTCTGAGCGGCGGCGCTGGCAATGACACCCTCAACGGCGGCACCGGCAACGACACCCTGTACGGCGGCGACGGCAGCGACATCTATTACGTGGACAGCAGTCTGGACGTGGTCAGCGAAGCCAATGCGCTGGTCAGCACCGGCGGCATTGACCAGATCAACAGCTATCTGGCCGCTTACACACTGGGCGCGAATGTCGAGAACGGCCGCGTCCTCGCCACTGGTACAGCCAGCCTGACCGGCAACGGACTGAACAATGCGCTGTACGCTGGCGCAGGCAGCAATGCGCTCGATGGCGGCGCGGGCACCGACACCGTTTCCTACAGCTACGCCACGGCAGGCGTCACGGTCAGTCTGGCCACCGCCGCCGTCCAGGCCACCGTCGGCTCGGGCAGCGACACGCTGAAAAACATCGAGAACCTGGCGGGCAGCAGCTACGCCGACAAACTCACCGGCAGCGCGGGCAGCAATGCCTTGAGCGGGGGCGCAGGCAATGATCTCCTGAATGGCGGGGCTGGCAACGACACCTTGAGCGGCGGCGCAGACAACGACGTGCTGACCGGCGGGCTGGGTGCCGACAAGCTCACAGGCGGCTCCGGCACCGACCGCTTTGACTTCAACACTCTGGCCGAGTTGGGTCTGACCAGCACCATGCGAGACACCATCACCGACTTCAAGACCAGCGAGGGCGACAAAATCGACCTGCTGGGCGTGGACGCCAACGCCGCGCTGGCGGGCAACCAAGCCTTCAGCTTTCTGGGCGCGGTATCGGCCTTTACGGGCAACGCCACCGCGCAGCTGCGCTTTGACGCGGCGGCTCACATCCTGTACGGCAGCACCGATGCCGATACGGCGGCTGAGTTTGCGATTGCCTTGACCGGCGTGAGCAGCCTGAGCGGCACGGATCTGGTGCTGTAACGCCGCTGCAGCCTGCGCTCCACGCCAGCCGTGGAGCGCAGGTGGCGCGTGACTGCCGCTCAGGCCTGGGGCGCAAGCTTTTCCCAAGCCGCAATGGTCTCGGCGGCATACATCAGCGCCGGACCGCCGCCCATATAAACGCACACGGCGAGCATCTCTTCAAGTTCGGCGCGGGTGCAGTGCAGCTTGTGCAGCGCCTTGACGTGAAAAGCAATGCAGCCCGAGCAGTGCTGCGTGATGCCGATGGCCAGCGCCATCAGCTCCTTATGCTTGGCGCTGATAGCTCCTTCGGACATGGCCGCACGGGCCAGTTGTCCAAAACCGGCCATCGCTTCGGGCTGGGCTTTGCGAAAAGGCGATAGGCCTTCATTCAGGCTTTGCATCAAGCCTGTGTGGTCAAACGTGCTCATGGGGGTGTCCTGTGCCTGCGCCCGCCTGGCAGGCGGGCTATTTCAGGACGCAAGCATAAGCATCCCCAGCCCCATCAGCAGTGACTTTTGTCACAGACGCCATCGGGTTCGCCTGCGCGCATCACCTGGGCGCGTCGCCTTACAGCAGCAGGCCCGGCTCTTCGCTGTCGCGCACTTGCTGCGCCCAGACTTTGAGCTTGGCGGTATCGGCGCGCAAAATTTGCTGCTTGACCGCGAGAATTTGCGACGGGTGCATCGAAAAGCTGCGCAGTCCCAGCCCAAGCAGCAGCCGCGTCATGGTGATGTCGCCCGCCATTTCGCCGCACACCGTGATGCCCTTGCCTTGGCGCTGGCACTCGGCAATCGTGTCGGCAATCAGGCGCAGCACCGCCGGGTGGCAGGGGTCGTACAGATGCGCGACGGCCTCGTCGGCGCGGTCGATGGCCAGCGTGTACTGCGTCAAATCATTGGTGCCGATGGAAAGAAAATCAAAATAGCGCAAAAACAGCGGCACCGTCAGCGCCGCCGCTGGCACTTCGATCATCGCGCCCAGATGCACCGGGCCATAGGGCACGCCATGCTTGTCGAGCTGTGCGCGGGCCTGGGCGATCAGCGCCAGGGTCTGGCGGATTTCGCTGGCGTGGGCCAGCATCGGCACCAGCAAATTAACCCGGCCATGAAAAGCGGCCCGCAAAATGGCGCGCAGCTGCGTCAAAAACATCGGCGGATCGGCCAGGCTCCAGCGGATGGCGCGCAGACCCAGCGCCGGGTTTAAGTGGCGGTCCTGGACCTTGCCCGCCGGGCGGTCCAGCGGCTTGTCCGAGCCGATATCCACCGTGCGGATGGTCACGGGCAGGCCCTGCATGCCCTCGATGGCCTTGCGGTAAGCCTGGTACTGCTCGTTCTCGTCGGGCAGCTTGCCGTGGCGGCCCATGAACAGAAATTCGCTGCGGAACAGCCCCACGCCGACCGCGCCCGCCTCGACCGCGCCCAGCGTGTCGTCGGGCATTTCGATGTTGGCCAGCAGCTCGATGCGCTGGCCGTCCATCGTCAGCGCGGGCGTGTTTTTCAGGCGGTTCAGGCGCTGGCGCTCCAGCTCGCCCTGGCGCTGTTTAAAACCGTATTCGGCCAAAATGATGGGCGAAGGATCGACGATCAACACGCCCGCCTCGCCGTCGATGATGACCCAGTCATCCTGCTTGATCAGCTGGCTGGCGCTGCGGGCGCCGACCACCGCCGGAATGTCCATGCTGCGCGCCACGATGGCCGTGTGCGAAGTCTTGCCGCCCACATCGGTGGCAAAACCGGCAAACAAGCTCTGCTTGAACTGCAGCATGTCGGCGGGCGAAATGTCATGCGCCACCAGCACCAGCGGCACATCCTGCGTGTCGTCGAGCAGCAAATCCTGCGAGTGCTTGCGGCTGCTGCCGGCGCGCCCGCCTACGTGCTGCAGCGGCGAGGCCACGCCCTTCATGTGGCGCAGGATGCGCTCGATGACCTGCTCCAGATCGGCCTTGCGCTCGCGCAGGTACGGGTCTTCCATCTCGTCGAACTGGCGCGCGATCAGCTCATACTGAGTGATCAGCGCCCACTCGGCGTTGTAGTGGCGATCCGTGATCCAGTGGTTGATGCCGTCAATGAGCTGCTCATCCTGCAGCAGCATCAAATGCACATCGAGCAGCGCGGCGATTTCGTGCGGCGCGTCTTTGGGCAGATCGTTTTGCAGGCGCGTGATTTCATCCGTCACTGCATTGCAGGAGATGCGCACGCGCTCGATTTCCGTCTCCGTCTTGTCAGGCCCGACAAAATACTGGCCGACATCGGCCCGGCTCGAAGCCACCAGCACTGCGCGGCCAATGGCCACGCCGCGCGACACCGCCAGGCCATGCACCGAAAAAGTCATGCTGCGTTTCCTTTATTCCCCTTCGCCGAACTTGTCCGCGACGAGGGCCAGCAAGGCCTCCATGGCAGCTTGCTCGTCGGAGCCGTTGGTTTCGATCTCGACGCTGCTGCCCAGACCGGCAGCCAGCATCATCACACCCATGATGCTTTTGGCGTTGACACGGCGCTCGCCTTTGGTCATCCAGACCTCGCTGCGGAAACTCCCGGCGAGTTTGGTGAATTTGGCCGAGGCCCTGGCGTGCAGGCCGAGTTTATTGTTGATGCTGGTGCGAGTCTTGATCATGGTTTTTACGGATTTGGTTTTGCGGTGCGGTCACGGCGACCTGCATCACGCCCTGGGTGGCGCCGATCAGCGCACGCGCCACCAGCGCGTCCAGCGGCTCAGCGCGGTAAGAGACGGCGCGCAGCAACATGGGCAGGTTCAGGCCGGTCACCAGCTTGACGCTGACGCCATCGACCAGTTTTTGCGCCACATTGCAGGGCGTGGCGCCAAAAATATCGGTCAGGATCAGCGCCTGGGAAGCGCCCAGTTGATCGAGCATGATACGCGCCTGGGCGAGCGTTTCTTCCGGCGGCATGTGGGGCTGCACGTCCAGCGCCACCACATCGGCGGCATTGTCGGGAAACACATGCAGCGCCCCCAGACGAAAAGCAGAAGCCAGCGGGGCGTGGGCGATGATAAAGATGCCGTTCATTGCGGTGAATTATCGGGGTTTAAACAGGCAAAAAGTCACCTGCGCCGGTCAAACCCTGCCTCCATCACATGAAAAAAAATACAGCCTGTCCCATACTTCTGGCGTTTTAGGCGCGCGGCCCATGCTCGCCAGTCAACGCCGTCCAATGAACAGCCCCGCCAGCACGCCCACGCCAGCGGCAATGCCGATGGCCGTCCAGGGCGACTCATGGACATAGTCGTCCGTGGCCTGGGCTGCGTCCAGGGTTTTGTCAACAAGCAGGGCTTCGGCCTCTATCAGGCGCGTTTTGGCATCGACCAGGCGCGCTTTGGCGCGCACGCGCAGGCTGGCGATCTTTTCGCCCGTCTGGTCGGCCGTGGCGGACAGGATTTCTTCCGCGTCAGAGATCACCGCCCTCATGTCCGTAACCAGTTTTTCTTGGGATGCGACGCTGGTCAAATTGTTATCGGACATGTGAACCTTTTAGAAAAATAAAACCGTCAAGCCTAGCAGATTGAGTTTTGCGGGCCGCTTACAGGCGCGCACCGCAGGCACGAATCTGGCGCGGAACCCTGCACTTTCACGCTGCTGCGGCAATGAAATTCGCCGGTCAGCCCGATCAGCCCGGTACGCCCCGGCACGCGAGGAAGTACGGGAAGTTCGGCTGTTTGCGCTCAGGCGACCTGCGCCTGGCGGCGGGCATTTTCGAGCACATCGCGGGTTTTGAGCGCCTCGCTGCGGGCGGCCTGGGCAAAATCTTCGCCTTGCGAGGCGTACAAAATCGCCCGCGACGAGTTGACGATGATGGGCGCGCCGGGACGCCAGCCCGCTTTCACGGTCGCCGCCGCGTCGCCGCCCTGCGCGCCCACGCCGGGAATGAGCAGCGGCACCGTCGGCGCCACACCACGCACGCGCTCGATTTCCGCCGGGTAAGTCGCGCCGACCACCAGCCCCAATTGGCCGTTCAGATTCCACGGGCCTTGCGCCAGCCGGGCAATGTGTTCGTACAGCAGCGGCTGGCCATCGACCGAAGCCAGGTGCTGATTTTGAAAATCGTCGCCGCCGGGATTCGACGTGCGGCACAGCAAAAAAACGCCCTTGCCGTGGTATTTCAAATAGGGCGTGACCGAGTCAAAGCCCATGAAGGGCGAGAGCGTGACCGCGTCGGCGCCGTAGCGCTCGAAGGCTTCAATCGCGTACTGGGCGGCGGTGCTGCCGATGTCGCCGCGCTTGGCATCCAGAATGACCGGCACCTGCGGCGCGGCGCGGCGCATGTGGGCGATCAGGCGCTCCAATTGGTCTTCGGCGCGGTGCGCGGCGAAATAGGCGATTTGCGGCTTGAAGGCGCTGACCAGATCAGCCGTCGCATCGACGATGGCGGCGCAGAAATCGTAGATTTTGCTGGCGTCGCCGTTCAGTGGGCCGGGAAATCTGGCCGGTTCGGGATCCAGGCCGACGCACAGCATGGAGTTGTTTTGGCGCTCTGCGGCGCCCAGCAGGTCGAGAAAAGTCATGCCGCCGATTGTAAGAACTCCGGCCAGTACACGGCTTTGCGCGGTCGGCGGGAAAAGCGGGTGAAGATGCTTCTGGGCTTGGCCGCAGGCCGTTTGCGGAGCGGGCAGGCAGCCAACGACACCGCCCGCAGATGGGTTATGGTGCCGCTGTCAAGCTCATCGCCAGACACAGGTCGGCCCAGGCTTTGGCCTTGTCTTCGGATTTGCGCAGCAGGTAGGGCGCGTCGTAGGTGACGATGGCGCGGACGCCGTGCAGCGTGTGAACCTGGCCGCGCAGTTTGCCAAAAGGCTGGCCGGTGGGAAACAGACTCAGGCTGGCAAAGCGGCCCATGACCAGCACGATGTCGGGCTGCGTCTGCGCCACCAGCGCGACCAGTTCGGCCACAAATTCCGGCGTGGCCGCTGCGGCGCCCTGGCGCACGAGCGGCGCCAACAGCGCGGTGCCTGCGCGGTTCAGTCGGGCGGCGCGCAGCATGTTGTCTAGCAGACTGCCCGCTTCGCCGTCAAACGCGGAAAAAGCTGCCAATACGCTGCCCGGCAGCGCTGTCGGCGGGGTTTCGGCCAGCACCAGCCAGCGGGGGCCAGCGGTCTGAGCACCATTGGCTGGGGTGCCAGCGGTCTGGGCGCTGTCAGCGTAGAGAATTTGCGCAGCGCCGAGCAGCCAGGTGCCAGGCTCGCCGCCAGTGGCGCCACCGGGGGCGCCACCGGGCATTTCGGCACGGGCTGATTGAGCAGCGCCGGAAAAGGCTGACGAACCGGCAGATGCAGATGCAGATGCAGACGCGGACGCGGGCATCGGCACACGGGCGGGCCGGGCCGAGGTTTGGGTCGAGGCGGACGCGGGCACGGACGCATCCCGCTGAAACGGCACACGGGCAGCAGACGGTGCCAGCGTCTGGGCATGCGACCCGGCGGCAACCCGGCGGGCGCTCGCGCTGGCGGCATCGGCATCAACATCGGTCTGATGAGCCGCATCACTTCCCAGCGCGGGCACCAGCGGCACGGCAACCGGCGCGTCGGGCAGCCAGACATGCACGCCCATTTCGAGCAGCATGGCGCGCTGGCGCGGGTCGAGGTTCAGGCTCATGGCGTCATGCGCACGGGTCGGACAGATGCAGGCTCATCACCAGCGCGTCCTCGCCGTCGGGTTTGGACGGCGTGGCCGGGTAGTAGCGTTTGCGCGTGCCCACATGGCGAAAGCCGTGGCTGACATAAACATGCAGGGCGCGCACATTGCCCACCCGCGCTTCCAGCCACAACCACTGCGCGCCCTGGCCGCGCGCCCAGATGTCCAGCGCGTCGAGCATCACCCGCGCCCAGCCCTGGCCCTGATGCGCCGGGGCGACGGTGATGTTGAGCAGATGCACCTCATCGACGCCCTTCATGGCGACAAAATAGCCCAGCACCTCGGTGCCCTGCGGCGTTGCAGCGATTAAAAGCTGGGCCTGATACCCGGCGTGCAGCGAGTCGGTGAAATTGGCCGTGCTCCACGGGTATTCATACGCGCTGCGCTCGACCTGCAGCACGGCGTCGAGCCAGGCAGGCGTCATGGCTTCAAACTGGGCTTCGACGGGGTAAATGACTGCACTCATGGGGGAAAACGGCGGCTTTCAGCCGGGTTGAACAGGGGTTGAAAAAACGGGAGAAGCGGCGGCGGACGCGGCGGTGACGGCATCGGCATTGGCGGCCTGCGCTTGAGCTTGAGCCTGAGCCTGAGCCTG
>CAIYKK010000020.1 GCA_903926695.1 uncultured Burkholderiales bacterium | reverse complement strand
TTTAGACCGGAACTTCTTCGGGTGCCAGGCCCATAGACTTGGCGGCAATGTCGGCGAGGAACGCCATGTCTTGCGCTGCTGGCGACGTGACCGCCCCCAGCGTTTCGCCATCGTCGCCCCAGGGCGCGGGAATGCGCACCTGCTGCCACACGGGGTTGTAAATCGCCCGGTCGATTTCCTGCACCAGCTCGACCATGCCTTCGTAACCGGCGTAGGGGTGGTAGCGCTCCTGGTTGATGTCCAGCCACGGCATGCGCGCCTTGAGCGCCACAAACTGCGAGCGCCCGCCACTGAGCATGATGTCGGCGCGGGCGCCCTTCAGCATGTTGTACATCTCGCGCGGGGTCATATCGTCGATCATGTGGGCGTCGTCGCCCATGATTTCTTTGATTTTTTCTTTGTCTTCTTTGGTCGATTTTTTGACGCTGGTTCCGGCGATTTCCATGCCCGCTTCCTGCAGCGCCGCCACGACAGACCACGATTTCACGCCGCCGGTGATTAACAAGGCGCGTTTGCCGGTCAGGCGCGTTTTGTAATGCGCGATGCGCTCCCAGGCCCGCGCTTCCTCGACGGCAATCAGGCGCTCGGTGCGTTCAATCAAGTCAGCAGGCGCGCCCTGCTTGACCAATAAAGAAGCGATTTGGCGCAGCGTCTCGCTCATATCGCCGATGCCGTAGAACGAGCCTTCAAAATACGGTATACCCCAGCGCTGCTCCATTTTGGTGGCGATGTTAATCATCGACTTGGAGCACACCATCATGTTGACCTTGGCGCGGTGCGCGCTGGCCACTTCGTTGTAACGCCCGTCGCCCGAGATGCACGACAAAATACGCACGCCCAGCGCGTCCAGCAGCGGCTTGATTTGCCAGAGTTCGCCGACGAGGTTGTATTCGCCGATGATGTTGATGTCGTAAGGCGTGGTGAACTCCGGCTCGACGGTGCCGATCACGTAATCGAGCAGCGCCTCGGCCCCGAGTTTGTTACCCAGATTTTTCGGCCCGGCAAAACCGGGCGCGTTCACCGGAATAATGGGTTTGCCGAATTTTTCGGTGGCGCGCTGGCACACGGCTTCAATATCGTCGCCGACCAGCGCGGTCACGCAGGTTTGATAAACAAACACGGCGGGCGGGTCGTATTTTTCGATGATTTCGCGGATGGATTTAAACAGGCGTTTTTCACCGCCGTAAATCACGTCCAGCTCGTTGATGTCGGTGGTGAAACCCGTGCGGTAGAGCTGCGATCCTGAAGAAGCGCTGTGCCGGTTGTCCCAGGCGTTGCCCTCGCAGGCAATCGGGCCGTGAACCAGATGCGCCACATCGACGATAGGCTGGAGCGCGATTTTGGCGCCGTCAAAAGCGCAGCCACCGGCGGCGGCACCGGGGTTGAGCTGCTTGGTGCAGCCTTTTTTGCGCTCTTTCTCGCTCTTGCCCTGGTTTTTGTCACAACCGGGTTCTTCAAACACTTCGGCAATCTTGGCCTTGAGCGAAACTGACATGGAAGACTCCTGACAGGGTGATTGACCCTGCTTTGCATTTTTGATGCCAGGACAAAAAACCGCGCTCAGACGGTGTTTTCAGTCGGATTTGTCTTTTGCGGCGCGCCGCTTTGGCGGGTTTGAAGGAATTGCGACAGCGCTCGAACACGATCTCGTTCAGGCCATAAAAGGGCAGTTTGCGCATGAAGTCCACCAGCGACCCGCTGGCCCCGGCCAGACAGGTGTACTTTGGCTTCTTGCATTTGCCCGGTTTGCAGGGTCAGCCCGCCTGTGCCACCAGTCGCACACCCAGCGCCCGGCACACGCGGCTGATGGTGTCAAAACGTGGGCTGGCATTGGGGCGCAGCGCCTTGTACAGCGCCTCGCGGGTCAGGCCCGACGCTTTGGCAATCTCGGTCATGCCACGCGCACGGGCGGCAATGCCCAAGGCGTGCGACAGCTCCGAGATATCGCCCTTTTCAATGACCAGCGTCAGGTAGGTGGCAATGTCCTGTTCAGTCTTGAGCATTTCCGCCAGATCGAACTCGGGCAGATCAGCGGCGTTAATTTTTATTTTTTGACTCTCGAAATTTAAATTAAAATTTAAAATTTCGTTGTGGCGTACTGTATCGTTCAAACCAATTCCTCAATACAAATGAAAATAATCCAAAAAACCATATATGATTTAAACACGGCTTTGAACAAAGTCAATGATGTGTCGATCATCGCGTTGGAACAAAAAGATTTTGAAAGGCTCGTTGCAGGATTACATGGCGTACTAACTAACTATTTAAATCAAAGGGAGTCTCTGTGGAATTCTTTAGATGTTCTAAAATTAACACATCAGATGTTGAACCGCGTTTTCACGCATTACATTGACAAAGAAGTTTTTGTTAGTAAATGTACTTTAAATATTTGCGCTGAAATTCTAGATTTGCTTTTTGGAATTGTTGTGAGTGATTTTAAGATCAATGAGTCATATTACAAAAATGCCGTGGAAAAGCAGATGTTTCTACGCGCACTTAAAGCATCAGGAATAATTCCTGTTGGGGATGTGGAATTATCATTTTCTGGTCCCTGGCATGACGGCAAGCTGGAAGAATTACGCAATAAAGAAGCCCTAAAGTTTGCTGCCGATAACATTGAAAAATATTCAAATATTGTTTTCTATTCGGCGAGAAATGGGGAATATATTTTTGATTTGTTTGCCAATGAGCCGCATGCGAGTCACCTTGAGATATATGAAAAGATCAAGTCACTAGCCGTCTCGCACAACCTTCTGTCAAACAATCCATTTCATGGTAACATCTAAAATTCGAGTTGCACAATTTAGACTGTTATAATTTGGCGACATTTGGTTTGATTAAAAATCAGATTAAATCTTATAAAATTTTTTACTAGGGGAAAATTAAAATGAATAACTTATCAATAGCGCATTCACTATTTTTAGTGGGAATTCTTTCTGGATGCAGTCTTGGTGCTACGCCATCTGAAAGTGATATAAAATCAAATCTCGATAAAATTTTTAAAAATTGCGACTACTTCGAGTTGGCAAACGTTAAAAAAATAAATACATACCCGACTGAGCAAAATTCTGTAACTGTGGCAGAGTTTAGCTTTGACTTAAAAATAACTCCTACAAGCACATCCTCCGAAATTAGAGATCAGTATAAGAAAGATATCGGATTGTTTAAAGAAGTTGAAATAAGGCAAAAAGATAACGAAAAGAAAATACAGGATATGCTGAAAGGTTTGTCAAGTTTTGAGCGCGAATCTCCAGAATATTATGAGGCGCATTCGGCGATAACAAAGGAGCGCGCTCGTTTGTATGAGGAAATTAATGTAAAAATGAATGAATTGCATAAGAGTGGTCTAAAATACACGAATGCACATTCCGCGTGGTCTCACATACGATTTGATATGCAAAAAAAGTGCAATTTTTCAAATTTTTCAGGTCGAGTTCTTTATGATATAACGGTGCCCAGCGAGGAGAAAATGATGGAGAAATTCGGAAGTGGTGAGATAATAAAAGAAATATCTTATAAGATTCCAATGATAAAAACAGAAAATGGATGGGTTTTTAAAATCTAGGTGCTATTCTAATGCTGGCAGGCTGACTGGATATTACATCCAGCTGATTGCATAGCTTTAAGGTTCTAATTGATCTAATACGATATTTACCATGAGCCATTGAAGTTCCCTGCTTGACTCGCTGCAGTTTCATCTATACTTCACCCTAAGTCCCCGCCATCACGCGGGGCCGAGATTGGCGTCTCGTGTAAACACTGCGACGAAAGCCGCAGTTTCCCCGTAGAACCTGCGGCTTCATCATTTTTGCTTCCAGTTTTTGGCGGCTCGGATGGGGGAGCTTCGGCTCCGCCGGTTTCACCAGCGTTTCCCGGTACGCCAACCCATTCGAGCTGCCGCCCCCAATTGGCGTTGGGTGCGGCGGTTTTTGCAAACCAAAAACCTGGAGGCCACTCATGGCTAACTCCCCCACAAACCCGTCCGTGGCCTTCCACGGCGCGATTCTTTCCGCCCTCACACGCGCAGGCGGTGCCGCATGAGCGCCCACCTGAGCCTTGATCTGGCCGCCCGTCTCTGGCGCTGCGCGCTGCCGCGTGGCGCGTCCAAGTTGGTGCTGCAGTGCTTTTGCCACCATGTCAACAACGAATCCGGCCTGTGCTGGCCGTCCATCGCCCGCGTGGCCCTGATGTGCGGCCTGAGCGAGCGCGCCGTTCAGGGCCATGTGCGCCGACTGGTCACGGCGGGCATCCTGCGGCCCCGGCTGCGCATCGGCCACGCCACGCGCTACACGATTCACCTGGGTGGCCTGGCGCCGCTGGTGTTCCCGTCCACGTTCGGCGGCGGTGTTGTCGTGCTGGATGCGTCGTGGCAGGGCGCTGGCGCGGTGGATCACCCGGCCCCGACCCCCGCAGCTTTTGCCGCGACCCCCGCAGAAAACGCCAGTCCACCCCCGCAGGTTTCGACACCGACCCCCGCAGAATCTGCA
>CAIYKK010000019.1 GCA_903926695.1 uncultured Burkholderiales bacterium | reverse complement strand
GTAGGGATTGAGCTCACGCTGTTTGACGGCGGCGCGAGCAGGGACAACCTCTCCTTTGAAGTGCTGCCGACAACCTCCCCGGAAAAGCTCACCTCTATTTTTCAGCTGCTCGCGCAGGAGTTGCCACCCGGCAAACCGGGCGGCGCCATCGTGTACTGTGCGACTCGCAAGAAGACTGAAGAAATCTCCCAGTTTCTGGAGCACCAAGGGCTGACAAGCGGCTACTTTCACGCGGGCCTGCCGCCTGACACCAAAAAAACCGTTCAGGAAGGCTTCATCAAGGGAGACTTGAGAGTCATCTCTGCCACCAACGCATTTGGCATGGGCATCGACAAGCCCGATGTGCGCCTGGTGATCCACGCCGACATTCCCGGCTCGCTGGAGAACTACCTGCAGGAAGCTGGCCGCGCAGGGCGCGACCGCCAAAACGCCAAATGCATCCTGCTCTACACGCCCGAGGACGTTGAGCGCCAGTTCGGCATGTCCGCGCGCTCGCGCCTGACGCAGCGCGAAATCGGCTCGGTGCTCAAATCCCTGCGCAGCCTGGACCGCAAAAAAAATCGCAGCGGCGAAGTGATCGCAACGGCCGGAGAAATCCTCACCGAAGAGAGCGATGGTGCCTTTGAGCGGGACTCCGCCACCGATGACACCCGTGTCAGAACCGCTGTCGCATGGCTGGAGGAAGCAGCGCTGCTCGAACGTGACGAGAACCGGGTTCAGGTTTTTCCGTCGTCCTTGCGCGTCACGTCGGTGGATGAGGCGGCCAGGAAGCTGGCCAAGGCAGAGATGCTCCAGAGCTACCGCGCGCAGCTGCTGCAAATCGTTGAAACCCTGTTCGAGGCTGACCCTGACGAGGGGATATCCACCGACGAGTTGATGGGACGAACCGGCTTGACTCCGCAGCAGGTCCGCAAGGCCATGAGCGATCTGGAAAGTTTGGGGCTTTGCAGCAACGACATGGCGCTGACAGCCTTTGTCCACGCCGCTGTCGAAGATTCTTCCGTCAGGCGAAAAGATCAAGCCGACAGGCTCGAAATCGACGTGATCGAGGCCATGCAGACCACCTCTTTTGACATGGGCAAAGGAGACTCCTGCATCCTGCAGCTTCGGTTCATGACCCAGCACCTCAAGGATCAGGGACACCTCAAGGTGCTGCCCGAGCACGTGCGCCGGATCATCAAGAGCATTTCCGAAGATGGCCGGGGCGCCGGTGGGGCGGGCAGCATCCGCTTGCGCAGCAGGGACAGCGAAAACCTCGAAGTCACCCTGCAGCGGGACTGGCGCGCCCTCAAGACCACCGCTGAACTGCGGCGTGCGGCTGCCGCCAGGGTGCTGGAGCATCTTTTGGAACGCCTGCCGCCTGGTGCAAGAGGCAAGGATTTGCTGGCTGACACTACCATGGGCGAGTTGATGCGCGCCATGATGGCCGACCTGGACCTCAAGGCCCGCGTGCGTGATGCCGATCGCCTGCTCGATCGCGCGCTGATGTGGCTGCACGAGCAGGAAATC
>CAIYKK010000018.1 GCA_903926695.1 uncultured Burkholderiales bacterium | reverse complement strand
CATCTGCGCGATGGCGGCCACTACCGCCGCCGCCGCCACGCCTGCTTCATTCAGGAGCGGGCCAGCGACACGCTGATTCAAACCCCGCACCGCGCCCACTGGCAGCCGACCGTGTACAACGCGCTGCACGGCGGCTTTGAGCGCTGGTTTGAGCCGGTCGAGCCGCTGGTGGCGCAAGCGCCCGCCTGGACGCTGCTGCTGACGGAGTTGGGCAAGCTGTTTTCGCAGGTCAAGCCACAGGTGGCGCGCTGGCACATCGAGGCGCACCAGTTCCGCATCGACACGGCGGGCGGCGTGGGACGGCCCACGCCCGAAGGCGCGCACCGCGACGGCATGGATTTTGTCGCCGTGCTGCTGGTGACGCGGCGCGGCGTCAAGGGCGGCGAAACCCGCGTGTTCGACGCCCACGGCCCCAGCGGCATGCGTTTTTTGATGCAGGAGCCGCTGACCGCGCTGCTGATGGACGACGAGCGGGTGATCCACGAAACCACGCCGCTGTTTCCCGCCGACGGCCAGCCGCCCGAAGGCGGCCTGCGGGATACGCTGGTGCTGACGTACCGCGCCGAAGGGTTTCAAGCGCCGTAAACTGACGCGACCTTCACCTCGCGGTGCAAGCGATCCACATCCGCCGCCTGGCACAGCGCGGTGCCCGCCGACAGCACGGCGGCGGCACCGGCGGCCATGCCGTAGCGAAACGCTTCTTCCAGACTCGCCCCCCGGTTCAGCGCCCAGACCAGACCGCCGACAAAGCTGTCGCCCGCGCCAATCGTGCTTTTGACCGTCACCGGCAGGCTGGGGGCGCGCAGCGTTTGATCTGCCGTGACCAGCAGCGCGCCGTCTTCGCCCAGCGACAGCGCCACGACCTGCGCCTGTCCGCTGCGCACGATTTGCTGCGCCGCCTCACACCACTGCTGCTCGGTGTCGAGCGTGCGGCCCGTCAGTTCGTGCAATTCGCGCAGGCTGGGTTTGACCAGAAACACGCCTTCTTCCAGCGCGACGGCCAGCGCTGCCTCGGACGTGTCGAGCACCAGGCGGCTACCGCGCGCTTTGGCCAGCCACGCCAGCCGGGCGTAAAAATCATCGGGCACGCCCGGCGGCAGGCTGCCGCTGGCGACCACGTAAGGCGGCAAAGGATCGAGCGCGCTGACCCAATCCAGACAGGCTTGCCACTCCGCTGGCGCAACGTTGGGGCCGGGCAGCACAAAACGAAAATCGTGCCCGCTGGAGAGTTCATGCACGGTGAAGTTTTCGCGGGTTTCGCCCTCGATGGTGATGCAGTGGCCGGGAACCTGCTCTTGGGCCAGCAGGCGCTGGAGCTGCTCGCCGTTGAGCCCGCCCGCCGGGTACAGCGCCAGGCAGCTCGCGCCCAAGCGCTGCAGCACCCGCGAAACGTTGATGCCGCCGCCGCCGGGGTGCAGGTGGACGGCGCTGCAGCGCAGCTTGTGCATATCCCAAACCTTGTCGGCAGAGGTGGACACGTCCAGCGCGGGATTCATGGTGATGGTGAGAATGTCGGTCATGGGCAGCATCGTGGAAAAGGTCGTGGAGAAGGTCGTGGAGAAGGGCAGAAGGGCGAAAGCCGCAGGCAGGGCGGGCTGAACCTGCATGGTAGGGCACGGCGACAGAACTTCGCCGCGTCGGGGTCAAAAAGCAGGTCGGCGGCAAGAATAGGCGACGCAAGTGCGATTCCCGCCAGCCGGGCGGGGCTGCGGGCGGTTGGCTATGATGGCCGCTGCTTTTCCGGTTTTTGTCTTCTGGCCTTTCATTCCGTTCATTCCGGCGTCGCTTGCTGCGCCTTTTCCCTTTTCCCGGTTTTTTGCCCCATGTCTTCACCGCCCCCCGCCTCCGCCATCGCCCACGGCCTGAACCTTGCCCAGCAGGAAGCCGTCAATTACCTGCACGGCCCGTGCTTGGTGCTCGCGGGCGCGGGTTCGGGCAAAACGCGGGTCATCACGCACAAAATCGCCCGGCTGATCCAGATGGGCATGAAGTCCGAGCAGATCGCGGCCATCACCTTCACCAACAAGGCCGCCGCTGAAATGCGCGAGCGCGCCAAAAGCCTGATTGGCAAATCCGCCAAAGGCGTCTTGATTTGCACCTTCCACGCGCTGGGCGTGCGCATGCTGCGCCAGGACGGCGCGGCGCTGGGGCTGAAACCGCAGTTCTCAATTTTGGACAGCGACGACGTGACCGGCATCCTGAAAGACGCAGGCGGCAGCACCGACATGGCGACGGCGCGCCAGTGGCAATGGACCATCAGCGCCTGGAAAAACCAGGGTTTAAATGCCGCGCAGGCTGCCTCACAGGCCAGCACCGAAGACGAGCATCTGGTGGCCCGCGTGATGGCTCACTATGAAGAACGGCTGACGGCTTACCAGAGCGTAGATTTCGACGATCTGATCGGCCTGCCGCTGAAGCTTTTAAAAGAGCACGACAGCGTGCGCGCCAAATGGCAGGCCGCGCTCGGCCATGTGCTGGTCGATGAATACCAGGACACCAACGCCACACAGTACGAAGTTTTAAAACTGCTGGTCGGCGAGCGCGGGCGCTTTACCGCCGTGGGCGACGATGACCAGTCGATTTACGGCT
>CAIYKK010000017.1 GCA_903926695.1 uncultured Burkholderiales bacterium | reverse complement strand
CTGGCATCGCTGCTGGCCGGTTTTGTCGATGCCATCGTCGGCGGCGGCGGCCTGATTCTGGTGCCCACCCTGTTTGCCGTTTTTCCCAGCACGCACCCGGCGACGCTGTTTGGCATCAACAAAGGCGCGTCCATCTGGGGCACGGCGGTGGCGACCAGCCAGTATGCGCGCCGCGTTCAGCTCCCCTGGAGCGCTTTGCTGCCAGCGGCGGGGGCTGGTTTTGCCGCTGCGCTGGGCGGCGCCTGGCTGGTCACGGTCGTGGAGCCGGGCTTTTTGCGCAAGGCCCTGCCCCTGGTGCTGCTGGCCGTGCTGGGCTACACGCTGGTCAAAAAAGACCTGGGCCGCCGCCACGCGCCGCGCCTCAAAGGCCGCGCCGAAACGCTGGCGGCCTGCGGCATTGGCGGCACGGTCGGTTTTTACGACGGTTTTTTTGGGCCGGGCACGGGCAGTTTTCTGGTGTTTTTATGTGTGCGCTGGCTGGGCTACGATTTTTTGCACGCCTCGGCCTCGGCCAAGCTGATCAACACCGCCACCAATCTGGCCGCGCTGGCGCTGTTTGCTTACAAAGGCCATGTGTGGTGGCACTTTGCCCTGACGATGGCCGTTGCCAACGTGGTCGGCAGCCTGTTGGGCACGCGTCTGGCGCTCAAGCACGGTGCGGGTTTTGTGCGTGCGGTGTTTATCGCCGTGGTCAGCGCGCTGATCCTGAAAACCGGCTTTGACGCTTTTTCCAAATAGACCGGGCGCGGGCGGTGCAGCCTTGGCCAGGCGCAGCTTGAATCAATAAGGCTTGAGGCCGTCCGCCGCTCTTGGCGCGGCAACCGGCATGGTGACCGGCATGGCGGCAGCCGGAGCAACTGGAACCATCGGTGCGGCTGGCGCAGCGGAAACAACCGGAGCCGCCGGAATCACCCGAACCGCTGGCGCAACTGCCGCCGCCGGAGCGCCCGGAGCGGCCCGAGCAGCTTGCGCCGCCCGACCGGCTGGCGCGGCCTTGCCGGGACTCGCCGCCGGGCGTGCTTCCTCCGGTTTGGGTTTGGCCGGGGTGGCAGCCGTGCTGCTGGCGGCCAGCAGCGCGTTCATCTCCGAAGCCAGGCGGCGCTGGCCCGTGGGCGCGGCGGCCAAGCCTTTTTGCACAGCAGCCATATCCTCTTCGCTCGGGTACTGGCCCAGCAGCACATAGTCAAACACCCGCCGGGCAATCGGCGCGGCCACCCCGGCACCCCAGCCGGCGTTTTCCACAATCACGGCCAGTGCAATTTTCGGGTTGTCCGCCGGGGCAAATGCCATGTACACCGCGTGGTCGCGCTGGTGCTCTTCGAGACGGGCCTTGTTGTATTTTTCCTTCTGGCCGATGCTCACCGCCTGGGCCGTACCGGTCTTGCCGCCGCTGAGGTAGCTCGCACCGGCAAAAACCCTGGTGGCCGTTCCCTGCTGCGTCACGCCAATGAGCGCCTTGCGAATGGTGGCCACGTTCTCGGGCTTGTAGCCCAGATCGACCGGTGGCTCGGCTGGCAGCGGATTCATCACCTGCTTGAGTGGATCCTGGGTGGCAATGACCAGGCGCGGCTTGTATTTGACGCCGTTGTTGGCCAAAACAGCCGTCGCCTGCGCCAGCTGCAGCATGGTGAAACTGTTGTAGCCCTGGCCGATGCCCAGCGAGATGGTTTCGCCCGAAAACCATCTTTGCTGCTCGGGGCGCTTGAAATAGCGCCGCTTCCACGCCTGATTGGGCAGCACGCCGCGCACTTCGCCATTGATGTTGATGCCGGTGATCTGGCCAAAACCCAGCGGCTCCATGAAGTCGTGGATGGCCTCGGCGCCCATCTCGTTGGCCAGCGAATAAAAATACACGTTGCTCGACTCGACGATGGCGCGGTGCATGTCCATGATGCCGCCGCGCTCGTTTTCCGGGCTGCCGAAACGGCGCCCGCCGAACATGTAAAAGCCCGGATCGTTGATCAGCGTCCCAGCCGAGCGCACGCCCAGTTGCAGCGCGGCCATGCCCATGAAGGGCTTGTAGGTCGAGCCCGGCGGGTAGGTGCCGCGCAGGGCGCGGTTGAGCAGCGGCTTGTCGATGGACTCGTTGAGCGCCTGCCAGCTTTCCTGGTCAATGCCATCGACGAACAGATTCGGGTCAAACGTGGGCTTGCCCACAAAGGCGAGCACATCGCCGTTTCTCGGGTCCAGCGCCACCATCGCGCCGCGCCGCGAGCCGAACATGTCTTCGACCAGCTTTTGCAACCCGATGTCCAGCGACAGCATCACGGTGTTGCCGGGCGTGGCCGGGCTGCTGTTGAGCCTGCGCACAGCGCGCCCGCCCGCCGAGGTTTCCATCTGCTCGACGCCGGTGGTGCCGTGCAGCTGGGCCTCAAAACTCTGCTCGACGCCGAGCTTGCCGATGTAGTCGGTGCCCCGGTAATTGCCGTCTTCTTCGCGGTCTTCGATGGCCTCTTTTTCGGCCTGGTTGATGCGCCCGATGTAGCCCACCACATGGCTGGCCAGCTCGCCGTAAGGGTAGCTGCGGAACAGCCGGGCCTTGACATCGACGCCAGGAAAACGGTAGCGCTGGGCCGCAAACCGCGCCACTTCTTCGTCGCTCAGGCGGGTGCGAATCGGCAGCGACTCAAAACTTTTCGACTCCTCGCGCAGGCGCTTGAAGCGGCGCTTGTCGCGCAGCTGGATATCGACCAGCTTTGACAGTTCGGCAATCGTCTCCTCCAGGTCAGCCACCTTGGAGGGCGTGATTTCCAGCGTGTAGGCCGAGTAGTTGGAGGCCAGCACGATGCCGTTGCGGTCCAGGATCAGCCCCCGGTTGGGCACGATGGGCATGATGGCGGTGCGGTTGTTTTCAGCCTGCGCGCTCAGGTCGGCGTGGCGATAGACCTGCAGGTACACCAGACGTGCGGCCAGCAGCGAAAAGGCGCACAGCACAGCCAGCCCCGCCACCAGAACGCGGGAGCGAAAGCGCGAAAGCTCGGCCTCGACGTTCCGCAGTTCAGTCATGCGGGGTGTGACCCTGAGCCCTGGAAAAAGTGCCAGCAGTGAAAAACGTCGGGGCCATAAGTCTTGGTCAATCGGGAACAGCGCACGCTGCTAGCGCGAAGCTGGCGTCTGCGCTCGGGTCCACAAGGGGTTCATAAAGGCCGGTTTTCATCCCGGTCAGGCGCGCGGCGCTGCGGCAGCAGCAGCAGCACACTGGCCACCGGCCACAGCAAGGCCTCGGCCAGCGGCGCGACCAGCAGAATCCAGCCCGGAAAAATCCCTCCGCTCAGCAGCCGGATCACGAGCTGCACGGCATGCGCGGCCATGAACAGCGGCAGCACCTGCAGGGCCTGCAGCGGCACTTTGTACCACAGCAGGCGGCGCTGGATCTGGGAGGCAAAAAAGCTCAGCGCGGTGTAGGACAGGCCGTGCAGCGCGAGCAGGGACGCCTGATGCACATCCATGAACAGGCCAAACATAAAAGCCACGCCAATGCCGATGCGCAGCGGCTGATGCACATTCCAGAACAGCAGCACCAGTGCCAGAAAATCCGGCATCCACGGCACGCGGCCCAGGGGCAGCATATTGAGCAGCAGGGCGACAACCAGGCTGCCCCAAATAAACACCGGGTTGGCGGGCAGCAGCAGTTGCTGGCCAGAGCGCATGATCATTTGGAAGCCCCTTTCTTGGCGGGCGCCACGGGTGCCGGAGGTTCAGGCCGGGCCGGCACCTGGCCCGACAGCGGCTTGGCCACGATGACGTGGCGTGCGCCGGTCACCAGCGCCTGGGGCTGGCAATAAATCTTGGAAAACGTCGATTCGGCCCGGTGCTCAATCTTGCTCACTTTGGCCACCGGCAGACCCGGCGGGTACACGCCATCGACGCCACTGGTGGTGAGCAGGTCGCCGGGCTGCACATCGGCATTGCTGCCCATGAAACGCAGTTCCATGCCGCTGCCACCGACAGCCGGATCGCCATAGGCCACGCTGCGCGCCCCGGTGCGCACATTGAGCACGGGAATGGCCAGGTCGTGGTCGATCAGCAGGGTGACTTCGCTCACCAAGGGGTGTACCCGCGTCACCTGTCCGAGCACGCCGGACTCATCGAGCACCGGCGAACCCAGGTCCACGCCCTGAAGCTGGCCCTTGTCGATGATGACTTTGCGGGTGTAGGGATCGGCGGCGTCGTACAGCACTTCGGCGGCAATGACCGGCACGGCCAGACGTTCGCGCAGGCCCAGCAGCGCGCGCAGGCGGGTGTTTTCCTGTGTCAGCTGCTCGACTTGGCCCGCACGCAGCGACTGCAGGGCCAGCTTGCGGCTGGCCTCGGCGCTGTTGGACTGGGCCTGGTTCAGGCCGCTGAAATACTCGCGGCTGTAGCGCAGGGCCGCCACTGGCTGCAGCGCCACCCACTGCACCGGATACAGCGCCGTGGCCAGCGCCGCGCGGATCGGCTGGGTGATGTGAAACCGCGCATCGGCCACCATCAGGAACACCGACAGCGCGCCAAAGAACACCAGCTTGGACAACACCGACGGCCCCTGGTTGAAAAAAGGCGGCAGAGATCTGTCAAGGGTTCCTAAAGCCATGATGGGTGCTCAGGGCGGATCCAGCTGCAACATGATGAGCGGGAGGGGAAAAACCGCAGAGGTTTATTCCGTGGTGAAAATCGAACCCAGACGGTCCATGCGCTCCAGCGCGATGCCGCAGCCGCGCACGACGCAGGTCAGCGGGTCTTCGGCCACCAGCACCGGCAGACCGGTTTCTTCGGCCAGCAAGCGGTCCAGGTCGCGCAGCAGCGCACCGCCGCCGGT
>CAIYKK010000016.1 GCA_903926695.1 uncultured Burkholderiales bacterium | reverse complement strand
TCACCTCCGCGATGCAGGCCGATTTGCTGGCGCACGCCGCGTTTGACGCGGTGCTCAAAAGCCCCGGCCTCTCGCCCGCCTCGGTTGCGGGCGTGGTCGGCGCGGCGCAGGCGCGTGGCATCGCCTGCGGCAATGAACTCAGCCTGTTCGCCGATGCGCTGGCCGATTTAAAGGCCAGCCAAGGCTACGCGCCCCAAATCATCGCCATCACCGGCACCAACGGCAAAACCACCGTCACGTCGCTGACCGGCCAATTGGCCGAGCGCGCTGGCAAATCGGTCGCCGTCGCAGGCAACATCGGCCCGACGCTGCTGGACACCTTGACCGAAAAGCTCGATGCCGCTGCCAGCAACGGCAACGGCAACGGCGATGAAGCTGGCAATGGCGCTACTGCGCTGCCCGAAATCTGGGTGCTGGAACTGTCCAGCTTCCAGCTCGACGGCATTACGAATTTCGAGCCGACGGTGGCTACCGTGCTGAACATCACGCAAGACCATCTCGACTGGCATGAAACCCTGAGCGCCTACAGCGCGGCCAAGGCCAACATTTATGGCCGCCAAGGCCTGATGCTGCTGAATCGCGACGACGCGCTGGTCATGGCCGCTTTGCCCGCGCCCGCCAAAGGCAAACCGGTACGCAGCCACCTGACGTTTGGCGGCGATCTGCCCCAGCGCCCCGGCGACTACGGCATTGAAACCGTCAACGGCATGGCCTGGCTGGTGCGTGCGATGGAAGCCGACGAAACCGTCAAGCGCCGCAAAACCGAAGAAGCGCCGCTGCACATCCAGCGCCTGATGCCGCTCGACGCTCTGCGGATTCGGGGTCGTCACAACGCCACCAACGCGCTGGCCGCGCTGGGCTTGGCCGTGGCCGCCGGTTGCGCACTCGCGCCCATGCTGCACGGCCTGCGCGACTACCGAGGCGAGCCGCACCGGGTCGAATCCATCGGCGTGGTCGAAGGCGTGGAGTATTTTGACGACAGCAAAGGCACGAATGTCGGTGCCACCGCCGCCGCGCTGGCCGGTCTGGGCGCCGAGCGCCAGATCGTCGTGATTCTGGGCGGCGAAGGCAAGGGCCAGGATTTTTCACCGCTGGCCGAGCCGGTGGCGCGCCACGCCCGCGCCGTGGTGCTGATCGGGCGCGACGCGCCGCTGATCCGCGCCGCGCTGCAGGCCAGCGGCGTGACGCTGCTGGACGCCGCGTCGATGGCCGAAGCTGTGGCGCTGGCAGCGGCGCAGGCCCGCAGCGGTGACGCCGTGCTGCTCTCGCCCGCCTGCGCCAGCTTTGACATGTTCAGCGACTACGCACACCGCGCCAAGGTCTTTTGCGAAGCGGTGCAGGCGCTGGCCGAAGCGAAGGGAACATTTTTGTGATCACGGTCAAGCGTGTTCAGGACTGGATCGCCAATCTGGGCAAAGCCGCCAGCGACGCCTTGCCGATTCGCCTGGGCGGCCAGACGCTGCCCGGCCCGCTGGTCATGCCTGCGCGCATGTCGCCGCTGGACTGGCCACTGGTCTGGGTTGCCCTCGCGCTGCTCATGTGGGGGCTGGTCATGGTGTATTCGGCCTCCATCGCCATGCCGGACAACCCCAAGTTTTCGCTCTACGCGCACACGCACTTTTTGACGCGGCATATTGTCTCGCTGGTGGTGGCTTTTGCGGCGGCGGTGCTGGCGTTTCAGGTGCCGATGGCGGTCTGGGAAAAGTGGGCGCCCTGGCTCTTTATCTGGTCGTTGCTGATCCTGGTGCTGGTGCTGGTGCCTTTTATCGGCAGGGGCGTCAACGGGGCGCGCCGCTGGATCCTGCTCGGGCCGCTGAACTTTCAGCCCTCGGAGCTGGCCAAGTTTGCCGTGCTGCTCTACGCCTCGGACTACATGGTGCGCAAGATGGAGGTCAAGGAGCGCTTTTTCCGCGCCGTGCTGCCGATGGCGTTTGCCGTGGCCATCGTCGGCGTGCTGCTGCTGGCCGAGCCGGACATGGGCGCGTTCATGGTGATTTCCGTCATTGCAATGGGCATTTTGTTTCTGGGCGGCGTCAATGCGCGCATGTTTTTTGTGATTGCCGCCGTGGTGGTGATTGCGTTCAGCATGATCGTGATGTTCAGCGAATGGCGGCGCGAGCGCATTTTTGCCTACATGGACCCGTGGAGTGAAAAATACTCGATGGGCAAGGGCTACCAGCTCTCGCACTCGCTGATCGCCTTCGGGCGCGGCGAAATTTTTGGCGTGGGTTTGGGCGGCAGCATCGAAAAGCTGCACTGGCTGCCCGAGGCGCACACCGACTTTTTGATGGCCGTGATTGGCGAAGAGTTCGGCCTGGTCGGCGTGCTGCTGGTGATTGGCCTGTTTGTCTGGCTGACCCGGCGCATCATGCACATTGGCCGCCAGTCGATTGCGCTGGACCGGCTGTTTTCCGGGCTGGTGGCGCAGGGTGTGGGCATCTGGATGGGGTTTCAGACCTTTATCAACATCGGCGTGAACCTGGGCGCGCT
>CAIYKK010000015.1 GCA_903926695.1 uncultured Burkholderiales bacterium | reverse complement strand
TGTGGTCAGCGACGCGCAGTTGCGCGAGCGCGTCAGCCGTGCCGCCCAGCGCAGTTTTTACCCCGACGGCATTCCCCGGCAGATGGTCGCCGTCATGGCCGACAGTGGCCGCGCTGCTGCGCTCGCTGGCGTGGCTGCGCCCACGCTGGTCATTCACGGCAAGGACGATCCGCTCGTGCCCTTTGCCTGCGGCGAAGACACCGCACGGCGCATTCCCGGTGCCCGACTGGTCGGCATTGACGGCATGGGCCACGATTTGCCGCCCGGCGTGGTGGATATTTTGTTGCCGCTCCTGATTGGGCATTTCGCCGCGCCGGTTTAAATTTGAAAGCCTCTTTGATATGAACCACCCCGAAAACTCCCCGCTGGGCAAAGCCGCCAGTTACGCCGACCAGTACGACGCCTCGCTGCTGTTTCCGATTCCCCGCGCTGGCAAGCGCGCTGAAATCGGCATCAGCGGCGCGCTGCCATTTTTAGGTGCGGATTTGTGGACTGCGTTTGAGCTGAGCTGGCTCAATCTGCGTGGCAAGCCGCAGGTGGCGCTGGCGCACATCACCGTGCCGTGCGAGTCGCCCAACATCATCGAGAGTAAATCCTTCAAGCTGTACTTGAACAGCTTCAACAACACGCGCTTTACGGACGCCGCCGAAGTGCAGGCCCGCCTGCGCGCCGACCTGAGCGAAGCGGCCTGGCGCGGCGCGGCGCAGCCGTCCAGCGTGGGCGTGCGGCTGCTGCTGCCCGAGCTGTTTGACCGCGAGCCGGTGCATGAACTCGATGGCCTGAGCCTGGACCGGCTGGATGTGGAATGCACGCAGTACACGCCCGCGCCCGAACTACTCACCGCCACCTTCGGCGAGCAGCCGGTGACGGAAGTGCTGACCAGCAACCTGCTCAAAAGCAACTGCCTCGTGACCGGCCAGCCCGACTGGGCCAGCGTGCGCATCAGCTACAGCGGCCCGCAGATTGACCAGGAAGGTCTGCTGCAATATCTGGTCAGTTTTCGCAACCACAACGAATTTCACGAGCAGTGCGTCGAGCGCATTTTTGTGGACATCTGGGCGCGCTGCAAGCCGCTCAAATTGACGGTGTATGCGCGCTACACCCGGCGCGGCGGGCTGGACATCAACCCGTTTCGCACCAGCCATCCGCAGGGGCTGCCCGCGAACGTGCGCACCGCTCGCCAGTAATTTTCTGCGCCGCCTCAAGCCCTGCGAGCCAGCAGCGGGCGGGCTGGGTACATTCAGTTTCGGTTTTTCCTATCAGTCACGGTCATCATCGGCGTGATTTTTGTCGTCTGCGTGCTGGTGTTCCGGGCACGGCGCCAAGTGGCTACCAAAAAGATGGCAGCGTGGGGCTGAGGCTTCAGCCCGCGTCGGTGGACAGCACCTGGGCGACGCGCTGGGGCACCACCACCTGACCGTGGCGGTTGGCTACCGGCTGAATCTGAATCACGGGCGAGCCTGACGTGATGCCGCCAAACAGCGTGGCAAAGGCCGAATCAGCCGCGTCCCGGCCCGTGCCCAGACGCAAAAATCCCATCGGAATCGCCGTGCCAGAGGGGTCGAACATATACCAGCGGTGGCTCAAATACACCTCGACGTAGGCGTGAAAATCCGGCGGCCCCAGCACCGGGTCAGCGCCGTAATCGGTGCCGGTGGCAAAGCGGGCGGGCAGGTTCAGCGCCCGGCACAGCGCAATCATCAGGTGCGCAAAGTCGCGGCACACGCCCGCACGGTCGATCAGCGTATCGAGCGCCGAGGTGCTGCCGTCCGAGCTGTTGGATTCAAAGCTGACCCGTTGCTGCACCCAGTCGCAAATCGCCTGCACCCGGCTGCAGCCCTGCGGCAGATGGCCGAACTCTTTCAAAGCCAGCCGATTCAGCCGGTCTGACTGGCAGTAGCGGCTGGGGTAAATATAGGGCAGCACCGCGCCGGGCAGCTGCCACACCGGCACCTCGCTCAGCTCGGGGGGATTGGCGCGGTAGTGGTTAATCTCCACCGTGGCCGCGTACACCACCTGCAGGTGGCCCGCGCCCGCCTGCAGCCGCAGGTAGCGGTTGCGGCTGACCGGGTCGGTAGCGATATCGTAAGGCACGGCCTGGCTGACGCGCAGGCTTTCCTGCAGCACCGCCTGCTGCGGCGTGTGGGCCGCGTGCAGGTTAAAAATAAAATCGCCGCCCGGCGGGGCGATGTCGTAGTTGAGTTCGACGGAAAACTGGAGCCTGACCATAGGTGCTTTCGTTGACGTAGCGGTATTTGACGCAATAGCCATGCCAAGAAGGGTCGCGCTCAGCCTTGGCTGCGGTTAGATGGGCTGCGGCGGCTCTATGCCGTTTCGTGTGTAACTTGACATCATGTACAGCGGTGGATTAGCCCGGAGGCTTAAAGTGGACCCCAGATGCCAGACACCAGTTTTTGGCATCTCCACTTAAAATTTTTCAAATGCAATTGCCCTGGTGTTGGGGCCAAGCCCGAGGCCGCTTTGTTTCATGGCTCCATCATTCAACACGGGGCTTACACGTAGCACACAGAGTGAGTAGTTATGCAGAGTTTCTCTAAATAAAAATACAAAAATTATTTCTTTACCAGACTAAAAAACTACACCATCTCATGGTGTAAAAAATTTCACTGTTTTGCGTAAGTCCTATAAAAAATTGCTTTCATCAGCGCCTGACGCCGACTTTCAGCGACTTTACCCCTCAGTCGCAGGCATACTAACGCCGTGGAAAATTACACTCCGTCACCATTTGCCGCCCCGGCATTTACTTCTCCCTGCGCTGTGGCAGCCGCCCTGGCCCCCCCTGCTGCGGCCGGCCACTTTGACGAAGTGCGCGGCCAGCTGTCCTGCGGCCTGCTGCCGCCCGAGCCTCCCGCGCCCGCGCCGCTGCTGCGCCAGGCCGGTTTTCCCGCCAGCGATGGCGCCGCCGAAGCCAGCCAGTTGGCCGCCAGCGCCGCCCCCAACAAAGCACTGGCGCCTGCGTGGAGCTGCTTTTTTAATGTTCTCGGCCCGGACGGTTTTAAAGACCTCAAACACCGCACGACCAGCCTGCACCGCCAGATTCGCGACAACGGTGTCACCTACAACGTCTATGCCGATGCCAACGGTCCACAACGCCCGTGGTCGCTGGACCTGTTTCCGATGCTGGTGTCGGCGCAGGACTGGCGCGAGATCGAAGCCGGTGTGCGCCAGCGCGCCCGCCTGCTCGACCGCATCATGGCCGACATTTACGGCCCGCAGCAGTTGCTCGCACGCGGCTTGCTGCCCAGCGCACTGGTGCATGCCAACCCCGGTTATCTGCGCAGCATGCACGGCGTGCAGGTGCCCGGCGGCACCTACCTGCACATCGCCGCGTTTGACATTGCACGCGGCCCCGATGGCCGCTGGGCCGTCGTTTCGCAGCGCACGCAGGCACCTTCCGGCCTGGGTTATCTGCTGGAAAACCGCCTGACCATTTCCGGGCTGTTCCCTGAAGCCTTCCGCGAAATGAAGGTGCAGCGTCTGGTTGCCGCCTACAAGGCGCTAGCAACCAGCCTCAAAGCCATGAGCCCGGTGCCGCCCGGCGAGGGCGACAGCCGCGTCGTGCTGCTCACGCCCGGCCCTTACAACGAAACCTATTTTGAACACGCCTATCTGGCGCGTTTTCTGGGCCTGACGCTGGTCGAAGGCAGCGACCTGATGGTGCGCGGCGACCGGCTTTACCTCAAAACCCTGCGCGGTCTGGAGCCGGTTCACGGCCTGCTCAAGCGGCTGGACGATGAATTCCTCGATCCGCTGGAGCTGCGCTCGGACTCCACGCTGGGCGTGCCGGGGCTGCTGCAGGTGATTCGTGCTGGCAACGTGCTGGTGGCCAACGCGCCCGGCTCGGGCTTTCTGGAGTCCAGCGCGCTGCTGGGCTTTTTGCCCGCCCTGTCGCGGCACCTGCTGGGCGAAACGCTGGCCCTGCCTTCGCTGGCAACGTGGTGGTGCGGCGAGCAGGCAGTGATGCAGAACGTTCTGGGTCAGCTCAAAAGCTGCGTCATCAAACCGACCTACCCGCACACGGGCCTGCTGTCGGTCATCGGCAACACGCTGAGCCGCCGCGAACTCGACGAGTGGGCCGGGCGCATCGTGCGCCAAGGCGAAGACTACACCGTCCAGGCCTACCAGCCGCTGTCCCAGACGCCGACCTGGCACGGTGAAAAAATCACGCCGCGCTCAGCCATCCTGCGTGTCTTTGCGATGGCCGATGGCAACGGCTCCTGGCAGGTGCTACCCGGCGGCCTGGCGCGAGTCGCAGGTAAAAATGAAAACATCGCCACCATGCAGCACGGCGGCAGCAGCGCCGATGTCTGGGTGCTGGGCGATAGCACCAACGCCAGCGCCAGCACCGCGCCCAGCCGCCCGGCCGCTTCGCGCCCCGAGCGCTACTCGCCCGCCGCCTGGGCCACGGTGCCGCTGCGCCACCGCCGCCCCGTGACCAGCCGCGCCGCCGAAAACCTGTTCTGGCTGGGCCGCTACACCGAGCGCACCGAAAACTCCACCCGGCTGGCCCAGCTCATCCTGCAAAGCCTCAGCGTCGAAGATCAAACCTGCCAGCCGCTGCTGGCCTGGCTCAGCACGATGGCCGTGGGCAACATGCTGGTGCTCAGCTCCGTGCCGCCCGCCACGCAGGCGCGCCGCGTGTTCGAGCGGGCTCTGATCGCCAGCCTGACCAGCAGCGGCCAGACCGCCAGCGTCGGCTACAACCTGCGCGCCATCCGAAACGCCGCCTCCGCCGTGCGCGAGCGCCTCTCGCAAGAGCAGTGGCATGTGATCGTGCGCGCCGAAGCAGATTTTTTCAGTCGCCGCCCCACCCTGCGGCCCCACGGCAATGGCATGGCGCAAAGCCAAAGCCAAAGCCAAAGCCAAAGCCAAAGCCAAAGCCAAGGCGGCCACCAGGCACCGGTTTATTCATCAACGGACGCGCTCAAGGCGCTGGAAGCAGCCAGCGGTTTTCTCGCCGCCATGACCGGTGCGCAAACCGACCGCATGACACGCGACGACGGCTGGCGCCTGCTCAGCATTGGCCGCCTGATTGAGCGGCTCAACACGCTGGCCACCGCGCTGCGGCTGGGTTTTGAAACCGGCGCGATTTTTGAAGAAAGCGGCTTTGGCGCCATGCTCAGTTTGTTTGACAGCACCATCACTTTCAACGCGCAGTACCAGCAGCGCCGCGACATTGGCGCGCTGCTCGATTTGCTGGTGATGGACTGCGACAACCCCCGCGCCCTCGGCTGGGTCGTACAAACCCTGCGCGGGCGCTTGTCCAAGCTGGCGGGCTGCGCGCCCGGCGACCTGTCCGACATGTCGTTGAGCCTGCCCGATCCGGCCAGCTGGGTGCTCGCCGACCTGTGCGAAAGCACTGACGCGACCGACAGCCGCAACGACCCCAGCCGGGGCTACGAAAAGTTTCACGCGCTGCTCAAGGATTGCTGCCAGGGCGCGCTCAACCTGTCGGACATGCTCAGCCGCCGCTATTTCAGCCACGCCGATTCGGCCAGCCAGAGTTTGGGAGCTTGACGCGCATGCTGCTCCACATCGTTCACGAAACCACTTATCTCTATATGCCAGCGGTGGAAAACGCCCACCATATGGTGTATCTCAAACCGTCCGGCAGCGCCGGGCAGCGCCTGCTGCGCTACGACCTGCAAGTCCATCCCGCGCCGGTGCAACTGCGCGACACGGTCGATATGTACGGCAACACACGCACGTACTTTTCGCTGCAAGCTGCCCATCTGCGGCTCACCGTGGGGGCCGACAGCGTGGTCGCCACGTCGCCCGCCC
>CAIYKK010000014.1 GCA_903926695.1 uncultured Burkholderiales bacterium | reverse complement strand
GGCATTTACGGCGGCAGTTTCGTTTCTGAAACGCTGACCCACGCGATCAATGAGCTCAAGGCCGCTTACGCCAAATACCAGCACGACCCGGAATTCCTCGCCGAATTTCATTACGAGCTGAAGCATTTCGTCGGCCGCCCGTCGCCGATTTACCACGCTGCGCGCATGAGCCGCGAAATGGGCGGCGCGCAGATTTACCTCAAGCGCGAAGACCTGAACCACACCGGCGCGCACAAGATCAACAACACCATCGGCCAGGCCATGCTGGCGCGGCGCATGGGCAAAAAACGCATCATTGCCGAAACCGGCGCGGGCCAGCACGGCGTGGCCACGGCGACAATTTGCGCCCGCTACGGCCTCGAATGTGTGGTGTATATGGGCAGCGAAGACGTGAAGCGCCAAAGCCCGAACGTGTACCGCATGAACCTGCTCGGCGCCACCGTCGTGCCGGTGGAGTCCGGCAGCAAGACGCTGAAAGACGCGCTGAACGAAGCCATGCGCGACTGGGTTGCCAACGTGGACAACACCTTCTACATCATCGGCACCGTGGCCGGGCCGCACCCTTACCCGATGATGGTGCGCGACTTCCAGAGCGTCATCGGCACCGAGTGCTTGAGCCAAATGCCTGAAATGAACCACGGCCAGCAGCCCGACGCGGTGATTGCCTGCGTCGGCGGCGGCAGCAATGCAATGGGCATTTTCCACCCGTATATTTCGCACGAAGCCACGCGCCTGATCGGCGTGGAAGCCGCTGGCGAAGGGCTGGACAGCGGCAAGCATTCGGCGTCGCTGCAATGCGGCCTGCCCGGCGTGCTGCATGGCAACCGCACCTACGTGCTGCAAAACGACGACGGCCAGGTCACGGAAACGCACAGCATCAGCGCAGGCCTCGATTACCCCGGCGTCGGCCCGGAGCACGCCTATTTAAAAGACATTGGCCGCGCCGAATATGTCGGCATCACCGACAAGGAAGCGTTGGAAGCCTTCCACTACCTGTGCCGCATCGAAGGCATTATTCCGGCGCTGGAATCGAGCCACGCCGTCGCTTACGCGATGAAGCTGGCCAAAACCATGCGCCCGGATCAAACCATTCTGGTCAACCTCTCGGGCCGGGGCGACAAGGACATCGGCACGGTGGCCGACCTGTCGGGCGCCGACTTTTACGACCGCCCTTCGATGCGCGGCCTGTCCGTCAAGGGCCAGGCCGCCGCAGCTGCCGCCAGCAGCGCCCAGGACGCACGAACCCCAGCAGGACTTTCATCATGAGCCGCATTGCCGCCACCTTCGCCAATTTAAAAATCCAGGGCCGCAAGGCGCTGATTCCTTATGTCATGGCGGGCTTTCCGTTTGCCGATGTCACGCCCGAGCTGATGCACGCGATGGTCGCGGGCGGCGCTGACGTGATCGAGCTGGGCGTGCCCTTCTCCGACCCCAGCGCCGACGGCCCGGTGATTCAAAAAGCCGGTGAAAAAGCGCTGTCGCTAGGCATCGGCCTGCTTCAAGTGCTGGAAATCGTGCGCGTTTTCCGCCAAAGCGACACCACCACGCCCGTCGTGCTCATGGGCTACGCCAACCCGGTCGAGCGCTACGACATCAAACACGGCAGCGACAACACCGAAAGCGCCTTCATCCGCGACGCGTCCGAAGCGGGCGTGGACGGCGTGCTGATCGTCGATTACCCGCCCGAAGAATGCGCCGAATTCGCCGCCCGGCTGCGGGCGCACAACATGGATTTGATTTTCCTGCTCGCACCCACCTCTACCTCCGAACGCATGGCGCAGGTGGCCGAAGTGGCCAGCGGCTATGTCTATTACGTCTCGCTCAAAGGCGTGACCGGATCGGGCGCGCTCGATGTCGGCGCGGTCGCGGCCATGCTGCCGCGCATTCGCCAGCATGTCAGCGTGCCGGTTGGCGTGGGTTTTGGCATCCGCGACGCGGCCACGGCCCAGGCCATCGGACGGGTTGCCGACGCGGTGGTCATCGGCAGCAAGATCATCCAGCTGATTGAAAACCAGCCGCGTGACCAGGTCGCCAGCGTGGCGCGTGACTTCTTGCAAGGTATTCGCCGCGCGCTAGATTGATTTCAAAGATTATGATGATCTTGTCGTGGAGTTGGCGTGCGCATTACACAATTTTAGAAGTTTTTACCGATTAAAAGCTTGTTGATGAAATCAAGATTCATGCTTAAAATTAAAAGCTATTTCGTTTTTATCAGCAATTCAAATTCGAGATATTTATCGACTTCTGGGAACTGTTTTTTATTTTAAGAAAATTACAAAATAGTACGCTCTAAAATAATCGCCATACATGGCGTTTCGGAGAGGTGCTTAGGTTCTCAATAATTTCTATTTTGATAAGTCCATGTTGATTTTTTAAAATTTATTAAAACCTACTTCGCCAACTGGTTGAGCTGAATAATCGGCATCAAGACGGCCAGCACGATCAGCATCACCACCAATCCCATCGCGACAATCAGCAGCGGCTCCAGCAGCGTGGCCAGTTGCAGGGCGCGGCGCTGCACTTCGGTGCCGAGCTGGCGGGCAGCGCGTTCCAGCATCACCGGCAGCTGGCCGGTCTGCTCGCCGAGGCGCGCAAACATACTGAGCAGCCCCGGAAAACGTTTTTTATGCGCCAGCGCGGATGCCAGCGGCGTGCCTTCGCGCACCAGCACCAGCGCGTCGAGCGCGTCGGCGCGCATGGCGCGGTTCGAGAGCGTGTCCGCCGCTGCTTGCAGGGCGCGCAAAATCGGCACGCCCGCGCCCGCCAGCATCGCCAGCGTTCCGGCAAAACGGGCGGCGTTGTAGCCACGGGCGAGTTTGCCCAGAATCGGCAAGGTCAGCCAGAAGGCATCGAACTTTTCGCGGAACGCCGCGCTGCGCCAGGCCAGCCGAAAGCCGCCCGCCGCCGCGATCAACGCCAGCAGAATCAGCCAGCCTTGATGGCGCACAAAATCGGCCAGCGCCAGCATGATGACCGTGAGCGCGGGCAGTGCGCGCTTGCTGCCAGCAAACACCTGCGCCACCTGCGGCACCACGTAGCCGAGCAGAAAAATCACGATGACGATGGCCACCAGCGTGACGATGCCAGGGTAGAGCGCCGCGCCCATTAGCTTGGCCTTGAGTTCCTGGCTTTGCTCCAGATCGTCGGCCAGGCGCTCCAGCACCAGCCCCAGGCTGCCGCTGTGTTCGCCCGCGCCCACGACGGCGCAGTAGGTGGCCGAAAACTCACGCGGGTGCAGCGCCAGCGCGGTGGCAAAGGCCGTGCCGCCGTTGACTTCGGCGCGCAGCCCGGCCACCAGGTGGCGCTGGGCCTGGTCTTCTGATTCTTCGGCCAGCGCGGTCAGGGCGCGCTCCAGCGGCAGGCCGGAAGTCACCAGTCCGGCGATCTGGCGCGTCCAGACGGCCAGCGCCGTGGCGCTGAAAACGCGCTGGCTCCACAGCGGCGCATTCCAGCCGGTAGCGCTGGATTCGGGCGCGCCTTTGGCATTGGTGCCGCTGCCGCCGCTGCCCACGGGCTGCACGGCCAGCGGCACCAGTCCCTGCGAGCGCAGCATGCCGCGCGCGGCGCGGGCGGTGTCGGCGTCGATGATGCCCTTGCGGGTGACGCCCTCGGCGCTCAGGGCTTCAAATGAATAGGCTGGCATGGTGATTTGCGGTGCGGCTCAGTGGGTGCGGGTGTCGTGGCCGCGAGGGACGGACGATGCAGCATCGGCCCTCGCCTGCGGCGACAAGGGTCTTGGAGGACAGCGCAGGACGCGAGGCGGGCAGCGTGGGCGTCATGCTCAGTCGCGGGTGACGCGCACCAGCTCTTCGCGGGTGGTGACGCCGCTTTGCACCAGCCGCTCGCCGTCCTCGCGCATCAGGGTCATGCCGCCTTTGAGGGCGGCTTCGCGCAGTTCGGCTTCAGAGGCGCGGTGGTGGATTTGCGCCCGGATGGCGTCGTCGGTGGCGAGCAACTCAAACACGCCGGTGCGGCCCTGGTAGCCGGTCTGGCCGCAGCTTGGGCAGCCGGGGCCGTGGCAATGCACGCACACCTTGCGCACCAGCCGCTGCGCCAGCACGCCCAAGAGCGACGAGCTGAGCAAAAACGGCTCAATGCCCATGTCGGTCAGCCGTGTGACGGCGCTGGCCGCGTCGTTGGTGTGCAGCGTCGCCAGCACCAAGTGGCCGGTGAGCGACGCCTGAATGGCGATTTGCGCGGTTTCAAAATCGCGGATTTCGCCGATCATGATCACGTCCGGGTCCTGGCGCAGGATGGCGCGCAGGGC
>CAIYKK010000013.1 GCA_903926695.1 uncultured Burkholderiales bacterium | reverse complement strand
GAAGCCTTTTTGCAAACCGCCCCGCTGGTGTTTGCCGACGCGGCGACGACGCTGGGCAATGGCCACGCCATCGGCGAGTACAAACATTTGATGCAGCGCGTGGACGTGAAGCAGCTCGACGCGCTGTTCGAGCCGCCCGCCGCCGCCGAACCGGCAGCGCCCGCCGTTGAGGCCGCCGAACCTGTCGAAGCTTTGATTCCCGGCGGCGAGGCCATCGCGCCCACCATCACGATTGACGACTTCGCCAAGGTCGATCTACGCATTGCCAAAATCGTCAACTGCGAGGCCGTGGCCGGTTCGACCAAACTGCTGCGCCTGACGCTGGACGCGGGCGAAGGCCGCATGCGCAATGTCTTCAGCGGCATTGCGTCGTGCTACCAGCCCGCCGATTTGATCGGCAAACACACGGTGCTGGTGGCAAACTTGGCACCGCGCAAGATGAAATTTGGCATCAGCGAAGGCATGGTGCTCGCCGCCAGCCACGCCGACGAAAAAGCCCAGCCCGGCATTTACGTGCTGGAGCCGGTGCCGGGCGCCACGCCGGGCATGCGGATTCACTGAGCGCGCAACCCGGCGCAAACCTGCCAGCCCAAACCCTGCAATCCCCATCGCTACCCGCTAAACACCCACGGAATCTGACCATGACCCTGACCGCCCTGCCCCGATTTTTCTCCCGCCTGGGCGCTCTGGCGCTGGTCGGCTTTTCAGCCTTTGCCTTGCAAGGCTGCGCCGTGGTTGCCGTGGTGGATGCCGCAGCGTCGGTCGCTATTGGCACGGTTGGACTCGCCGCTGACGCGGCCATCGGCACGGCGCGCATCGCGGGCTCGGCGGTCGGCGCGGTGGCCGACGCGGTGCTTCCCGGCTCGGACAAAAAATAAGCGCTGCCCGCGCCGCCTGGCGCCAGCACAGCAGGCTCGGTGGCGGCTCCCAGCCAACACTGAAGCTTTCACTTCGGGTTTGTAAGGTCAAATGCGGACTCACGCGCACAATCGGTGCCCATGTATTTACCCTCTTACCTCGCACGCTTTCGTCCCCGTTTGCTCTCGGCGCTCGCCAGCTACAGCCGTGAGCGTTTTGCCAAAGATGCCGGTTCTGGCCTGACCGTCGGCATCGTCGCCCTGCCGCTGGCGATGGCCTTTGCCATTGCTTCCGGGCTCAAGCCCGAAGCGGGCATCTGGACGGCCATCATTGCGGGCACCTTGATTTCCGCGCTGGGCGGCTCGGCGGTGCAAATTGGCGGCCCGGCGGGCGCGTTTATCGTCATCGTCTATGGAATCATCGAACGCTACGGGTTGCCCAACCTCCTGATTTCCACCGTCTGCGCGGGTGTGGTGCTGTTTGCGCTGGGGTTTTTAAAGCTCGGCACGCTGGTGCGCTATGTGCCGGTGAGCATCGTGGTGGGTTTTACCAACGGCATTGCGGTGCTGATTGCGCTGTCGCAGATCAAGGATTTGCTCGGGCTGGAAATCGCCAAAATGCCAGCGGATTTTTTCGCGCAGCTGAACGCCATTGCCGGGCACATTCACACGCTGAACCCGTATGCGCTGGGCCTGGGGCTGAGTTGCCTGGTCGGCCTGCTGCTCTGGCCGCGCCTGTTTGACACCCATACACGTTACGCCAGCCCGCTGGCCAACCGGCTGATTCGCATTATTCAGGCGGGCGAAGGGCTGCAGCTCAAGCGCGGCATGCTGATGGCGTCGCGCCTGCCGGGGCCGATTGTGGCGCTGCTGTCGCTGACGCTGCTGGCGTATTTTCTGCACCTGCCGGTGGAAACCATTGGCAGCCGTTTTGGCGGCATTCCGCGCACGCTGCCGGACTTTGCGCTGCCCGCTTTTTCATGGACCACGGTGCGCCTGCTGGTCTCGCCGACCATCACGATTGCGCTGCTGGGCGCCGTCGAGTCGCTGCTGTGCGCCCGCGTGGCCGATCAGCTCTCGGGCCTGCCGCGCCACGACCCGAACCAGGAGCTGATGGCCCAGGGTATCGCCAATTTTGTCGTGCCGTTTTTTGGCGGCATGCCCGCCACCGGCACGATTGCCCGCACCATCACCAACGTGCGCGCAGGCGCGACCTCGCCGGTCTCGGGCCTGATCCACGCGTTCACGCTGGTCGTGGTGGTGCTGGCTGCCGCGCCGCTGGCCGTGCATGTGCCGCTGGCCGTGCTGGCCGGAATTTTGTTGTACGTCGCTTGGAACATGGGCGAGTGGCGCGAGTTCAGCGAGCTGCACCAAACCAGCAACCACTACCGCGTGACGATGATGGGCACGTTTTTCCTGACCATCGTGTTT
>CAIYKK010000012.1 GCA_903926695.1 uncultured Burkholderiales bacterium | reverse complement strand
TATTGATTTGCTTTAATCGATCATCTTTCACAACGGCACCTAGCCTGAATTTTGCATAAAAAAGGGCAAGAATGCCGCAAGTGATTGATAGAATGGGAGTTATCTAGAAACACACCCATCAACACGAACAGTACCTTGCCCGACATGAATTCTACGCCAGAACAGCTCAGATTTGCATCAATTCCAGGCCATACTATCCGCGCCGATTTTGCCGGCGGCGGCTTGTCTTCCGATCTGGGACCTTTGCTGCTGCGCGGCGTCGATCGCCAGATCGGCTTGACCGAGCGCATCAATGCCGCCGTGGTTGATACCCGGCACGCCAGCTACATCACCCATTCCCAGCGCGACCTGCTGACCCAGCGCATCTACCAGATCGGCTGCGGCTACGAAGACGGCAACGATTCCAATAGTTTGCGCCATGATCCGATGTTCAAACTTGGCGCCGGTCGTTTGCCATTCGATGCCGACACGGCCTTGGCATCAGCGGCGACGATGTCGCGCTTCGAACACGCGGCCACCAGCAAGGATATTTATCGGTTCAGCAAGGCCCTGGTCGAGCAATACGTCGCCGGCTTTGCCCACCCGCCACGCAACCTCGTGCTCGACCTGGACCATTCGGAAGACGCGGCCTACGGACAGCAGCCGCTGGCGTTTTACAATCATTTTTATCAAAGCACATGCTACCTGCCACTGATGATTTTCGACGGGCAGTCTGGTGCCTTGGTGGCCGCCGTGCTGCGTCCTGGCAAACGGCCAACGGGCGCCGAGAACGCCATGATCATGCGCCGCGTGCTCACGCTGATTCACCGCCACTTTCCCGACACGCATATCCTGGTGCGCGGCGACGGCCACTTCAGCGGACCGGAAATGATGGCGATGATCGACGCCATGCCGAACACCGACTTCATCTTCGGATTTTCTGGCAACGTCAAGCTGCAAGCACTGGCTGAACCGGCCAAGCAGCGCGCCTGCGACCTGTGGGTATCGGTGCAATCTCAAGACGTGGTGCCCGAGGCGGTGCGACTGTTTGACGAGTTCCCCTACGCCGCCAAATCATGGCCGAAGGCTTGGCGCGTGCTGCTCAAAGCCGAGGTCATGGCACTGGGCGAGAATCCACGCTTCGTGGTCACCTCGCTGGTTGGACTCGATGCGGGCACGCTGTACGAAGAAATATATTGTGCTCGCGGCCAGGCCGAAAATTTCATCAAGTACCTGAAGGGCGACTTGGCGGCCGACCGTACTTCGTGCACGACTTTCCTGGCCAATTGCATGCGCCTGCTGCTGCATGCCGCCGCCTACGTCCTGCATCAGCAATTGCGCACCCAGGCGTTGCAACATACCGCGCTGTCGCAAGCGCAGCCATCGACCGTGATCGCCAAGCTGTTCAAGATCGCAGTCCAGGTCCGGCAAAGCAAGCAGCGCGTCACGCTGCATCTGCCCAGCGCATGCCCGGTAAAAAAATTACTCCACACGCTCGCTGAACGGCTGTTCGTTTCCGTCCCCGCAAATATCGTCAACTCTTCCTGACCTGGTTTCGTCCGGTCAGCCGAGAATCGACCTCCCGCCCGTAACCTTCACTACCCCAACCGTCTGCCAACATCCCCATTTCGCATGGGTAGGGCGAATTTCGCCCAACGCTTTTCAGACCATCCGGTAAACTGACACTGAGAGCAAATTTTGGTCGCAATGCCAGTTTATGCAACATTCAGGCTAGCGGCGGGCCCGCGATACCACATGATCATCAACGCCGCCGGCATGCTGCACACGCAAGCTTTCATGCCGGAGAAGCGTCTCGCTGACCTCAACACCTTGCAAATGCAGGCCACGTTTCAGGCCAATGTGATCGGCCCCGCGCTGCTGCTGCGCCACTTCGTGCCATTACT
>CAIYKK010000011.1 GCA_903926695.1 uncultured Burkholderiales bacterium | reverse complement strand
GCCTTTGGTGGCCAGCAGGTGCAGCGCCGGGGCGTTGCTGGCAAACACCCGCGTCACCGCCAGAATGTCGCCCGACAGCGCATCTTCAAACTCCGGCAGCGCGTCGTCATGCACATGCTCGGTGCCGCTGAGCCACTGGTGGCCGAACTGCTGAATGGCTTTTTCCATCGGGTCGAACGCGTCGCCCGGCGTGGCCAGCATGGCAAATTCGGCCAGCCGGTGAAACTCTTCGGGCAACTCGGTGGCGCCTTCGGGCGTGAAGGACGCGTCGGCGGTGGCCAGCGCGGCCACTTCCATGCGGTTGAGCGTGAGCGTGCCGGTTTTGTCCACCGCCAGCACGGTGATCGCGCCCAGCGACTCGACCGCCGAGATGCGCCGGGTCAGCACTTTTTGTTTGGAAATGCGCCAGGCACCCAGCGCCAGAAACACGGTGAGGATGACCGGGATTTCTTCGGGCAAGATGGCCATCGCCAGCGCAATGCCCGACAGCAGGCTGTCGAGCAGCGGGCGGCCACTCCACCACCAGCCCAGAAAAACCTGGGCGCAGACCAGCGCCAGCGCCACCACACCAAGCTGACGTACCAGCTGGTGCGAGGCCAACTGCAGGGCCGAGGGCGGCTCGATGGTGGCGGCCAGATCGGCACCGATGCGCCCAACGGCAGTAGCGCCCGCCGTGGCCTGCACCACGGCCAGACCGATGCCGCGTGTCACGACGGTGCTGGCAAACAGCGCGTCGGCGCTGGCGTCGCTGTCGGGCGGGGCATTTTCCGGGGCGGGCGGGCTTGAAGCGGGCGTTTTGGTCACCGGCACGGCTTCGCCGGTCAGCAGCGACTCATCGACTTCGAGCAGACCGCTGATCAGCCGGGCGTCGGCGGCAATGCGGTCGCCTTCGCGCAGGACTAAAAGGTCGCCGCGCACCACGTCGCGCCCGGCAATGCGCTGCTCTTGGCCATCGCGGATGACCAGCGCACGCGGCGCGGACAGCTCGCGCAAGGATTCGAGGGCGCGCTGGGTTTTGCGCTCCTGCACCAGCGTGATGCCCATGACGACAAACACAAAACCGAGCAAAAACAGTGCCTCGCCCGGATCGCCCAGCGCCAGGTAAATACCGCCAGCGGCCAGCAGCATCAAAAACATGGGCTCGGTCAGCACCGCCCGCGCAATGGCCAAGCTGGACTTGGGCGCGCTGCCGGGCAGCAGGTTGGGGCCGTCAGTCGCCAGACGCCGGGCCGCTTCAGCGGCGCTCAGGCCGGACGGCGGCAGTTCGCCCGATTCAGGCGGCATCGACACCGCTGCGTGCTGCGGGTCACCGCCGGGAATGTTTGTCGTCATGGCTGGCCCTTTGTTGAATGCCTTGGCTGATCCGGCGGGGTGCGCCGGGCGCGTTAGCTGCAGCCCGCGCCGGTGCGCAGCGCACATTGTTGGGCGTAAGCAGCCGTCTCGACCTGCAAGGTGACGTGGCTGATGCCGAAATTCTCATGAATTTCGTGACTGGCCGCTTGCAGCAGGGCGTCGTTTTCGGCGGCCTGCGCGCTCAGCGTCAAGTGCGCTGTCAGGGCCGTTTTAGAGGTGCCCATTGCCCAGATGTGCAAATCATGCACATCAGCCACACCGGGCAGGTTCAGCAGGCGCTGGCGCACGGCGGGCAGATCGACACTGTCGGGCACGCCGTCAAACAGCAGGTGCAGCGACTGGCTGAGCAGGCTCCAGGTGCCCAGCACAATCACGACAGCAATGGCCAGGCTCATCACCGGGTCAATCCAGGACCAGCCTTTCCATAGGTAGAGCGCGCCGCCGATGACCACGCCGAGCGAAACCAGCGCGTCAGCGGCCATGTGCAAAAAGGCGCCGCGAATGTTCATGTCGTCCTTGCGCCCGCGCATGAACATCAAGGCCGTGGCCGTGTTCACAAGGATGCCCGCGCCCGCCACGCCGATGAGCGTCCAGCCTTGCGTGGCTTCGGGCGAACCCAGGCGGTTAATGGCTTCCCAGCCCAGTGAGCCCATTGCTATGAGCAGCAGCAGCGCGTTGATGAAGGCCGCCAGAATCGAGGCGCGCTGCCAGCCGTAGGTGTTGCGCGCTGTGGGCCGGAGCTGGCCCGCCAGCGCGCCGCCCCAGGCCAGCGCCAGCCCGGCCACGTCGCTCAGGTTGTGGCCCGCATCGGCCAGCAGCGCCAGCGAGTTGACCTTCCAGCCGTAAAAACCTTCAATCGCCACAAAGGCGATGTTCAGCGCGATGCCGACGGCAAAGGCGCGGTTGAATTCGGCGGGGGCGTGGCTGTGGCCGTGGGCGCTGTGGCTGTGCGCAGGCTTCCCGTGGTCATGATGGTCGTGGTCGTGGTCGTGGTCGTGGTCGTGATGGGTGCTCATGGCGCCTAGTTTAGGCTGACGCCGTCAGCCACTGCTCGACCTTGTCGCGGCTGGGCACGCCGCCCGCATGCACCACCTTGCCGTCGATGACGACGCCCGGCGTGCTCATCACGCCGTAGCCGATGATGGCGCGCATGTCTTCGACCTTTTCCAGCGTGATCGCCACGCCGTGGACTTGCGCGACTTCGGTGATGAGGGCGACGGTGTTTTTGCAGTTGCCGCAGCCGCTGCCGAGTACTTTGATGTCCATGAGATTTGTCTTTTTAAAGGTTGAGGAAAAAAGGCGCTGCAGCGTTCTACAGCACCGCGTTAAAAACATAGCCGACCAGCAAAATGCCAGCGGCGACGACGCCCGCAAAAGTGGCAATCAGCCGGATTTTGAGCACTTTGCGCAAAATAATCATCTCGGGCAGCGACAGCGCAATCACGCTCATCATGAAGGCCAGCACCGTGCCCAACGCCGCGCCTTTGGCCAGCAGCGCCTGCACGATAGGAATCACGCCCGCCGCATTGGTGTACATCGGTACGCCGATGAGGACGGCCAGCGGCACCGACCACCAAGCGTCCTTGCCCATAAAGCTGGCCATAAAGTCTTGCGGCACATAGCCATGAATGCCCGCGCCCAGCGCAATGCCGCCCAGAATGTAGGGCCAGACCTTGCCGACAATCTCGCGCACGGCGGAAAAACCGGCTTGCACCCTGTCCGCCAGCGAGCTGTCAGCCGACTCAAAGGCCGCCGAGGTTTTGGGCATATCGCGCACCCAGTCTTCCAGATACGCCTCCATCTTGAGCCGCCCGATGATCCAGCCCGCGACGATGGCCACGCTCAACCCCAGGCCCATGTAAAGCAGCGCGACTTTCCAGCCGAACATGCCAAAGAGCAGCGTCAGCGCCACCTCGTTGACCATAGGCGCGGAGATCAAAAACGAAAACGTCACGCCCAGCGGCACGCCCGCCTGCACAAAACCGATGAACAGCGGCACCGCCGAGCACGAGCAAAACGGTGTCACGATGCCCAGCGAGGCG
>CAIYKK010000010.1 GCA_903926695.1 uncultured Burkholderiales bacterium | reverse complement strand
GGGGATACCGCGCAGCAGCCTGTGGAGAGGACGGCTCTGGCCTTGCGCGCAAGCGCAAGACGCAACCAGCCTCAGCGGAGCAGGAACCCACCGAAGCGACCAGGGCAAGAGGCAACTCATGTCTAGCGCCGTAGGAATCCCCCGCCTTCAGGCGGGGGAGGATGTCAAGAAAACAAGGGAACCAGAATCTGCACGCCGAACGGGCGTGATGCGGGGGGCTTTCACTTCCTCCCCGCTGGCAGCTGTGCTTTGCGCACAGCTGGAGCCGCTCAGGCGCAGGGCGGCGCGTTGTTGTTCACGATGAGTTTAAGCGCATTGGTGTCAAGGATGCGCACATGGCGCTGCTTGACCTCGACAATGCCTTCTTCCACAAACTTGGAAAAAGTGCGGCTCACGGTTTCAAGTTTGAGACCCAGATAGCTGCCGATTTCCTCGCGTGTCATGCGCAGCAGCAGTTCTGATTGGGAAAATCCGCGCGCATGCAGCCGCTGCACCAGGTTGAGCAAAAAGGCGGCCAGCCGCTCCTCAGCGCGCATGCTGCCGAGCAAAAGCATCACCCCGTGCTCACGCACAATTTCCCGGCTCATGATTTTATGGACATGACGCTGCAGGGCCGCCACATCCCTGGACAACTCCTCGATCCGGTCAAACGGCATGACGCACACTTCGGCGTCTTCAAGCGCTACGGCGTCACAGGTGTGCAGGTCCTTCACGATGCCATCCAGGCCGATGATTTCGCCCGCCATCTGAAAGCCCGTCACCTGATTGCGCCCATCCTCAGTAGTAATGCAAGTCTTGAAAAAACCGGTGCGGATCGCGTAGAGCGAGACAAACTTTTCGCCATTGGCGTACAGCCGTGTGCCGCGTTTGACCTTGCGCCGCACGGCCACCACCTCGTCGATCTTGTCCACCTCCTCGGCCTTCAGGCCCATGGGCATGCACAACTCGCGCAGATTGCAGTTCGAGCAGGCGACCTTGATGGTGTGTGAGTTCATGGGGTGTATTTTGCTGTCGCTGGCGGCTTCTGCGCATCGCCCCCGTTCCAGCGGTTCCGGTGTAACCTCAAGCATGACAGGCTCCTGACAAATTTCGGTAAGGCGCCGGGATAAGGCTCGCGGCTGATCTGTGGCTGATCTATATCAAAAAGATACGGTGCGGTTCAGGATACATTGACTAGTCTGCCCCGAGATTGCGGGTGCGCGTTCCAAGGAAACGTCATGAACGCTGTTGCGATCAATTGTATGCCTATCCCTTCGCCTGAATTGATCCGCTGTTTTGATGTGCCCGGCCCCCGCTACACCTCCTACCCGAGCGCTGACCGTTTTGTCGAGGCCTTCACGGCCGATCAGGCCTCCCAGGCGTTGGCCCAGCGCCGCGAAGGCGCTGCTGCCATGTTGCTGCCGCTGTCGCTGTATGTCCACATTCCCTTTTGCGAGTCGCTGTGCTACTACTGTGCCTGCAACAAGATCATCACCAAACGCCGTGAGCACAGCCAGACCTATCTGCGCTACCTGAGCCGCGAAGTCGATTTGCACACCGCGCATCTCGACGCAGGCCAGACGGTCAGCCAGCTCCACCTCGGCGGCGGCACGCCGACTTTTCTCACCGACGACGAGTTGCGCGAGCTGATGGCCATGTTGCGACGCAGTTTCACATTTTCGTCTGGCGGCGAGTATTCCATCGAAGTCGATCCGCGCACCGTGGACGCTGCCCGGCTGGCAACGCTGGCCGAGCTGGGTTTCAACCGGTTGAGCTTTGGCGTGCAGGATTTTGAGCCTTCCGTGCAAAAGGCGGTCCACCGGCTCCAGCCCGCCGGGCAGGTGTTTTCGCTGGTTGAGTCGGCGCGTTCTCTGGGGTTCGAGTCGGTCAATATCGACCTGATCTACGGCCTGCCGCGCCAGACGCCGGAGTCGTTTGACCGCACGCTGGCGCAGATTTGTGAGTTGCGGCCCGACCGCATCGCGCTGTACGCCTACGCCCATCTACCGCAGCGCTTCAAGCCCCAGCGCCGCATCGCCGAGGCTGAGTTGCCACCAGCGGGTGCCAAGCTCGAAATGCTCTCGCGCTCGCTGGCGGCGTTTCAGCGGGCGGGCTATGTCTATGTCGGCATGGACCATTTTGCGCTGCCCAATGATCCGCTGGCCGTGGCCAAGCGCCAGGGTCGCCTGCACCGCAACTTTCAAGGCTACAGCACCCAGCCCGACAGCGATCTGATCAGCCTGGGCGTGTCGGCCATCAGCCGGGTCGGCGCCAACTACAGCCAGAACGCCAAGACGCTGGAAGAGTATTACGACTGTCTGGATCAAGGCCGCCTGCCGGTGGCGCGCGGCTTGGCGCTGTCACGCGATGACTTGGTGCGGCGCAGCGTCATCATGGCGCTGATGTGCCAGGGTCGGCTGGAGTTTGAGTCAATTGACTTGGGCCACCTGATCGATTTCAAACATTACTTTGCCGCCGAACTCGAAGTTTTGCGTGGCATGCAGGCTCAAGGCTTGGTGGAGGTCAACGAAACTGGCATTCAGGTCACCGATATGGGCTGGTTTTTTGTGCGTGGCGTGGCTATGGTGTTTGATCGCTACCTGCAGGCTGACCGCACGCGTGCAAGGTTTTCCAAGATCATCTAAAAAGCCTGCATGCAAACATCGCTGGCCGTAACGGCCCTGCTCATGGGCCTGGCTGGCGGCCCTCACTGTATTGCCATGTGTGGCGCGGCCTGCGCGGGTATCGGCCAAACGGCGGGGGAGCGAAAGACTTCCGCCCTCTGGCTCTTTCAGGCTGGGCGCATGGTCAGTTATTCGACCCTGGGCGCGGTGGCCGCTGCTTCCATGCAGGGCTTGGGCTGGCTGACCACGCAGACCGCCGCGCTGCGCCCGGTGTGGACGCTGTTTCATGTGGCGGTGATGATGATAGGGCTGATGCTGGCGCTGCTGGCGCGTCAGCCGGTATGGCTCGACAGTGCTGCCCGTAACTTGTGGAGCCGGGTGCGCGCTTTCCATGCAGCATGGGGTCGGGGCGCGCCGCTGGCCATTGGTGCCTGCTGGGCTTTCATGCCGTGCGGGCTGCTGTACTCGGCGCTACTGCTGGCCACGCTCAGCGGCGGCGCGCTGGATGGCGCGCTGGCGATGGCGCTGTTTGCACTGGGCAGCAGCGTGTCGCTCTTGATTGGCCCCTGGTTGCTGCTGCGCCTGCGGGGCCAGGGCCGTGGCGACTGGGGCATGCGCTTGGCAGGGCTGGCGCTGGCTGCGACTTCCGGCTGGGCGCTGTGGATGGGTCTGGCTCACAACGCCGCGCCGTGGTGCGCCACGCCGTAAAAGGCCGCTTTCAATAGTCGTCGCGCCGCAGCAGCGTGCTTTTGCCAAACAGGCTTTCGATCAGCTCCAGCGCCACCTGTGCCGTGCCATTGCGCACATCCAGCGCAGGGTTCAGCTCCATCACGTCGAGCGAGGCCATCAGGCCGGTGTCGGCAATCATCTCCATGCACAGCTGCGCCTCCCGGTAAGTCGGCCCGCCCTTGACCGCCGTGCCGACGCCGGGCGCAAAACTGGCGTCCAGAAAATCCACGTCAAAGCTGACATGCAGGTGCGTGTTGCCGTCCATGCCCGCCAGCGCCGCCTCCATCGTGCGCTTCATGCCGATTTCGTCGATGTGGCGCATGTCGAACACTTCCAGACCGGCTTGGCGCACGAACTGCCTTTCGCCCTCATCGACGCTGCGGATGCCGATCTGGCGGATCGCCGAGGCGTCAACAGCGGGAACGGCGCCGCTCAGGCCGGTCAGCGCCGCCGGGCCGTGGCCGCACAGCACGGCCACCGGCATGCCGTGCAGGTTGCCGGTCGGCGTCAAGGTCTGGGTGTTGAAGTCGGCGTGCGCGTCCAGCCAGAGCAGGCGCAGGTTTTTGCCCGTCTGCCGACAGTGGCGGGCCACGGCGCTGATGGAACCTATTGCCAGGCAATGGTCGCCGCCGAGCAGCAGCGGCAACTCGCCCCCTTCAAGCGCCTCATGCACAGCGCCATGCACCCGCCGGTTCCAGGCGACGACCTGCTCCAGATGGCGGTAGCCGTTGAGCGGCGGCTGCCACGGATTGGGTGGCCCGGCCAGATTGCCCGCGTCCGTCACTCTCAAGCTGCGCTGCGCCAGCGCCGCCTGCAGTCCGGCCACGCGCAGCGCTTCCGGCCCCATCGAGGCGCCGCGCACGCCAGCGCCCACGTCAGTCGGCGCGCCTATCAGCCGGATGCAAGAAGTCATGTCGTACTCCCTTCGTGGTTAACAAGGCTGGCCTGTCGTGCGCCCCAGCCGCTAAACTTGGCCGCATGAACCTGGCCCCCGCCCAACTTGCCGAGCACCTCAAGCGCGGCCTCAAAAGCCTCTACACCCTGCACGGCGACGAGCCGCTGCTGGTGCAGGAATTTGCCGACGCCCTGCGCGCCCACGCCCGCCAGCAAGGCTACACCGAACGCACTATCCACACCGTTTCCGGTGCCAACTTTGACTGGAGCGAAGTGCTTGCCAGCGGCGGCTCGCTGAGTTTATTTGCCGACAAGCAAATCATCGAAATCCGCATTCCCAGCGGCAAGCCGGGCAAGGACGGCTCCGTCGCGCTGCAGCAACTCGCCGAGCGCGCCCAGGGCGATGATTCCACGCTCACCTTGATTTTGCTGCCCAAGCTCGACAGCGCCACCGTCAAAGGCGCCTGGTTCGGCGCGCTCGACAGCTACGGCATGACCGTCAAATTCGATCCGAGTGACCGGCGCAACCTGCCCCAGTGGATTGCCCAGCGCCTGCAAGCGCAAGGCCAGCGCGTCGTCAGCGGCGATGTAGGCCAGCGCACGCTGCAATTCTTCGCTGACCGCGTCGAAG
>CAIYKK010000009.1 GCA_903926695.1 uncultured Burkholderiales bacterium | reverse complement strand
TTAAACCGGAGCAATCAAATGCGAATAGTCTCACTGATGTTAGCTGTTTAGTATCGTGCGATCATATCCCCCGTCGTAGCTGGCCGCTTTTCCGGGCAAAAGCCGTAATCAAGGGATTAATTGCCGGTATTCCAAATCGGCAGTCCAGATCAAACCTCAAAGCATTGGAGCAGTCGAACGCATGACCACCCGCATTCATCCCCAAGCCAGAACCACGCCAAAGATTCGCCAGGAAATCAAGGATTCCGGACTGACTGACCGCCAGGCAGCCAAGGTTTTCAACATCACGCGGGCGACGGCGGCCAAGTGGCTCGGGCGCGACGACACGCAGGATCGCTCGCATCGCGCACTCACCCAAAAGGCGACGTTGACGCCGCCCCAGGAAGCCGTGGTTTTGTCCCTGCGCGAGACGCTGTACTTGCCGCTCGACGACTTGCTGTACATCACCAAACAATATATCAATTCCGCGGTGTCGCGCTCGGGCGTGGCGCGCCTGTTGAAACGCCACGACATGTCGAAATTGGCCGATGTCATCCCGAAAGCAGAGGGAGAAACGGCGCCACCGAAAAAGACCTTCAAGAGCTACGTGCCGGGCTTCATTCACATCGACATCAAGTACTTGCCGCAGATGGCCGACGAATCGTCGCGTCGATATTTATTCGTCGCCATCGACCGCGCCACCCGCTGGGTATTTCTACATACTTACACCGACATGACCGACGTGAGCAGCGTCGATTTCCTACGCCGGCTCAAGCTTGCCTCGCCTATCAAGATCACCAAGATACTGACCGACAATGGATCGCAATTTACCGACCGATTCACTTCTAAAAACAAGCAGCCGACCGGCAAGCATGCCTTCGATCTTGCCTGTGCCAGCATCGCCGTGGAGCACCGTCTGGCACCGCCCCGTCATCCGCAAACAAACGGCATGGTCGAGCGTTTCAATGGCCGCATCAGCGAGTTGATCAGACAGACTCATTTCGCCAGCGCGGCCGAACTTGAAGCCACGCTGCAGAATTATTGGAAGCTCTACAACCACCATATTCCGCAACGCGCCATCGATGGCAACACGCCGATACAAGCGCTCAAAGAGTGGCAGCAGAAAAAGCCTGATTTATTTGTCAAACGGGTTTATGACCGAGCGGAACTTGACACCTAATCCCGGCCATCAGCGGCCCTGCCATTCGCTGGCAGCGTCAATCTCGCCTGCAGGCCGCCGCCCGGATTGTGCTGCAGCGCGAGCGAGCCACCGAAGCGTTCGGCGATGGCGACGACGATCGACAGGCCGAGCCCGCTGCCGCGGCCCGAGCGGCGGCGCCAGAAGCGCTGCGTGGCCTGTGGCAGTTCGGCGCTTGACAAGCCGGGGCCGCGATCGGGGGCGGTGAAGCTGCCGGTATGCGCCGTCGCCTCCAGGGTCAAGCTGACGCTGTTATCCAGAGGGGAATGGCGCAGCGCATTTTCCAGCAGGTTGCGCAGCGCCGTCACCGCCAGCGCCTCGGGCAGATCCAGCGCGCGCTCGCCGTCGAAACCGATCTGCAGCGCAATGTTTGAAACACCTGAAGCACCTGAAGCGCCGGGGGCGACGTC
>CAIYKK010000008.1 GCA_903926695.1 uncultured Burkholderiales bacterium | reverse complement strand
GCTGGCAAAGCGCTTGGACATCGTCTTCTCGCCGTTGGGCTTGTTGTCGCCCAAGGAGAAAATATCGGCCAGCTCAGGACGCCATGCGCTCTGAGGCCAGCACCGGGCCAAGTATTCCAAAACGGCGCTGGTGCCAGCGCTGCGGGTAGCGTTAGGAACGATCAGGGGCGCGTCTGCGGGCACTTGCGCGGGGGTTTCGGGTTTCACGGTTTTGGTAGTCATGATGGTTAAAACAGGGTGTTGACCAACCAGTCCAGGGCGGGCCGGTCGAGGATGATTTCGAGTTGTCGGTACGTAATGGGCGCATGCAGCAGGCCCAGCTCCTGCACGGCGGCGGCCTTGCTCAGGCCTTGGCCGTGAGGCGCTTTTGCGGTCATCTCGTCGAACTGGGCGCGGATGGCGCTGTTGCGCCGCTCCTTGCGCAGATCGTCGAGGGTTGGCACTTCAAGGCACTGGCCGCCCAGCTCGTCGGCCAGCTTGACGGTGGCGCTCTCGCCGACGATGGCGACGATCTGCGCCCAGCGCCGGGTGCCGCCCGCGTTGTTGCATGGGCCTTTCGGCACCACGATTTGCACGCCCGGCCACGCGTTGAGCAAGCGCAGGCCGTCATGCTTTCCCAGCAGCACAAGCAGCTTGACGCCACTCGGCGGAACAAGAAACGCGAACGTTTCAAGATCAGCTTCACGAATCGGGCTGACGGGGTGGTGAGGGGACAGGGTGCTGGGAGTCATGACGGGGTTCTTCTTGTTCAACGGTGGCGGGCGGGCACGTCGGCTTAAGCCTGGGCGGCCCGGTGGGCTTTCGCTTTTCGGCTGGCCAGCGTGCGGCTCAGCGCGCCCACCAGCTTGTGCAGGATGTGCGGGTCAGCAAAGTCGATGGCGCTGCACCAGCCGTTTTTCTGGCAGATGGCGTTGACGTACTTCACCGAGTCGGTGATGTCGGTCACGCGCACCAACTCGCCCAGCAGGGCGTTGACTTTGCTGCGCAGCGCCTGGCGCTCAAGCGCGACGCCGGGGCGCACTTTGCCGGTGGCGCGGGCTTCGGCCTTGGGTGCGACCGCGCCCTGGCTGCTCAGGTAGCCGCTCACAACGCCCAGTTCGGTCAGCGTGCAGTCTTTGGCGCTTGTCTTGCCGGTGCGCGCCAGCAGCATGGCGCGGTAGGTTTCATCGTCCATGCCGAGCTGGCGCTGCTTGGTTTTGATGGCCTTGATGTAGGCGTTGCGCTTGGAGTCGCGGGCCTTGCCCTCGGCATCGCGGCGGCGCTGCTGGGCGGCGTAGGTGGCGGCGGTGTGAGTTTTAACGGTGTTGCTCATGATGTTGTGGTGTTATGGTTTAAGCGGCGGGGTTGGTGCGCAGTTCGGCTTTCATCTTGCGCACAAGGTACGAATCGGCCTTGATTTCCTTGGCCTTTTCTTTCAGTTCAGCGGGCATGGGGGTGGCGCGTCGCATGTCGTTGTCGAGCTTGGACAGCTCCGGGTCTTTTCCGCCGAATACTTGCGCCAGGCCTTCGCCGATGCTCATTGCCTGGCCGCGCACCGTGACGGTTGCGCTGTCGCCACGGCCGCGCCGCGATGCTTCCAGAGCCTGCTCCTGGGCGCGCTCGCTCTTGTCGGCCAGGCTGGCCAGCACTTCAAACAGGTAGCCGTGGCCGCTCAAGGGCAGCGTTAACTTTCCGGCGTCGCGCGCCGCCATCGTCAGCTCGATGGCCTGCACCCAGTCGGCGCACGCAACGGGCCAGTCACGCCCTTTGCGCGGAATGCTTCCGGCCTTGATGGCGGGCAGCAGCTCGCCGACAGCGTGGCCACACGGGCCATCGTCAGTTCGCGGGTGGCGGGCCGGTGCAGGCTGAGGTAACGCACCATCGCCACGCCCAGCGGCTGGGCCAGCCCAAACACGGTGGCCAGCGCGGCGCGTGCGTCTTCATGCGCCACCAGCACGTCCAAGCTGGCAGTGGTGCCGCAGCAGGGGCAACGGGTACGCATCACAGCACCCCCGCGAGCCGGGCCAGCACAGCTATGTAACCGGCAATGCCGGTGGCCAGCACCAGCGCACGGGCCAGATGCTCAAAGCGGGTCAGGGGCCGGTAATGCGCTTCAATCACACCTGGCGCGAAGCTGTAAGCTGGCGTGCGGCGCTGGGCTGGCTGGCGCTGCTGGGCTTGTTGCTTGCGGCAAACGCCCGTGCAGGCGGCACGCACAGCGTTAATACAAACGCCGATTTCTTGGCAAGTGCCCATCGAATTAACGGTTTTTTGCATGCTGATCTCCAGAAAGTTGGTTGAAGGTTTTCCCTTGAAAGCTGATCCAGTCCAGGTACGCGTCAAGAACGGCGACCGAGCGGCTCACGCCGAAAAACGCTTTCAGACGTTTGGCGCGGCGGCGCACCCAGCGCACGTCCAACTTGAAGTGCGCGCCGTTCATGGCTTGACTTCCGGTTTTTCGTCTTGGGACGATGGTTTACT
>CAIYKK010000007.1 GCA_903926695.1 uncultured Burkholderiales bacterium | reverse complement strand
GGTGGCGGGCGCTTTGCCGGTTTGGTGCGCGCTGGGGTTGTTGCCTGCGGTGCCGTCTTTTATGGCCGCCCGGCAGTTGCTCGTTCACGCAGGCGAGCCGAGCCGGCTCACGCCCACCATTCAGGCCACGATTGCAGCGGCCAATGTGAATGGCCTGCTGCTGGCGCTGGGTTTGGCGCTGGCGCGCTGGTTGTAAAGCGCCGTCACAAAATCCGGTTAAACCACAGCAGCGACAGGCTGGCCGACACCAGCGCCAGCGCTGCCGCTGCCAGCGCCAGCAGGGCGGAGATTTCGGTTTCTTTTTTCTCCACCGTCAGGCGGGCGCTGAGGGTTTGATAGACCTTTTTCAAATCGCCCGCCGTCCCGGCGTAAAAATAGTCGGCCTGCGTGGTGCGGGCAATATCTTTCAATGTGTCCTCGTCGAGCTTGACGCGCATCGACCAGCCTTCAAAACCGATGGTTTCACCTTCCACCGTGCCCACGCCCACGGTGTAGACGCGCACGCCGCGCTCGGCGGCGGCTTTGGCTGCATCCAGCGACTCCACGCCGGTGGTGCGCTGGCCATCGGTGAGCAAAATGATCGCGCCCGACGCGTAGGAGCCGGGCGCGACCGGGGTGAAGTCTTTGGCCGTTTTTTTGCCGTCCTTGGGCTCCTGTAGTGCCTGATCGAGCGAGACGCCGCGCTCGCGCCCAGCGCCGTTTTCCATCGCTTCGAGGTCGATGCCCGCGTTGGGCAGCAGTTCGGACAGCGCCACCACAATCCCGTTGCCGATGGCGGTGCCGCGCTGCAACTGAAACTTGTCAATCGCCGCCGTCAGGTCTTCGCGGTTGAGTGTGGGCCGCTGAACCACGGCGGCAGTCCCGGCAAAAGCGACGACGCCGACGCGCACATGGCGCGGCAGGTCGGCCAAAAACGCTTTGGCGGCATTTTGCGCGGCCACCAGCCGGTTCGGCAACACGTCGGTGGCGCGCATGCTGCCCGACACGTCCATCGCCAAAATGACGGTTTCATGCTCCGAGGGCAGGATGACAACGGCCATTGGGCGGGCGGCTGCCACCAGCATGGCCGCCAGCGCCAGTAAAAACAGCAGCGGCGGAATATGCCGCTTCAGGCTCTGGCCCGCGCCCATCGCCTCTTTGACGATGGACAGGCTGGCGTAGCGCAGGGCGAGTTTTTTTTTGCGCCGCAGCAGCCAGACATAAACGACGACCAGCAGCGGCAAGGCCAGCAGCAACCAGAGAAATTGGGGCCAGAGAAAGTTCATGGCGGTGCCTTGGGAAGAGAGGTTTCAGGCCACGGGCTTGAGATGGCCGCTGCCCGCTTGGGCCGACATCCGGCTGCGGCGTTTGCGCAAATCGGTGAAGCGCACCAGCGCATCGGCCAGATCGTCGTCGGTGGACAGCTCCAGCGTGTCCACGCCAGCGCGCCCCAGCGCTTGGCGCAGCCCGGTCTCGCGCCGGGCGGCCAGCCAGGCAAAGCGTCTGCGAAAACCCGCGTCGTGGGTATCGACGAGAAGCTGCTCGCCGGTTTCGGCGTCGCGCATCGTCATCAGGCCTAGGTCGGGCAGTTCGAGTTCTAGCGGATCGAGCAGGCGCACGGCGACGACATCGTGGCGCTG
>CAIYKK010000006.1 GCA_903926695.1 uncultured Burkholderiales bacterium | reverse complement strand
CAGCGCCACGCCCAGCACAAAACCCGGTACCGCATAACCGACCAGCACCGCCAACGACGTGACAAAATCAAAGCGCGACCCGGCCCGCACCGCCTTGGCCACGCCCAGCGGCACGGCAATCAAATAGCTGATAAAAAACGTCCACAGCCCCAGGCTGACCGATACCGGCATTTTTTCCTTCACCAGTTGCCAGACATCCTTGTGCTGATAAAAACTATTGCCTAAATCAAAGCGGGCAAAGCGCCCGATCATCTGAAAAAAGCGTTCATGCACAGGCTTGTCAAAGCCGTACAGCGCCTTGATTTCCGCAATGCGCTCGGCATCCACGCCTTGGCGACCCCGGTAGCCCGCTCCGGCGCTGGCCGCACGCTCGCCGCCGGAATCGCGCCCTTGCAATTGCGCCACCATCTGCTCGACCGGCCCGCCCGGCACAAACTGCACCATGACAAACGTCAACAGCAGCACGCCAAACAGCGTCGGAATCATCAGCAGCAGGCGTTTGAGAATGTAACTGGCCATGATCAATCCATCCGTTCCGATTGAAGGTATGCAAGCGTGAGGATCATTTGCGCCACCAGGTGCTCAGCGCCCAGGTATCGGGCTGGTAATACGGCGGAATCGTCGCGGGCAGCGCCAGGTGCGCGGGCCGGTAGCCGATAAAAAACGCGTCGCCGTAATACTGCGGCACCGAGTAATAACCATGCGTCAGCACCCGGTCCAGCGCACGCATCGCCGCGCCCAGCTCGGGCCGAGTTTTGGCGCTGACGACTTTTTGCAGCAGCGCATCAATCGCCGGATCGGCCAGCCCCCAGACATTCGACGAGCCCGGCATGCTGGCCGCTTTCGAGCCAAACAGCTCCAGCAACTCGCCACCCGGCGCGGTGCTGCCCGGCAGGCGCAGCGTCGTGACTTCAAAATCAAACGCGTCCATGCGCTGCTTGCTCAAGGACGAATCGACGATGCGGTACGTCAGCGTGATGCCGAGCTTTTCCAGCGCCTTTTGAAACGGCCCGACCACGCGGATTAGCGACGGCTGGTCATTTAAAAACTCCATCGTGAAGGCTTCGCCCTGGGCGTTGCGCAGCGCGCCGTCGCGGTAGGTCCAGCCCGCTTCGCGCAGCAGCGCCTGCGCTTGGCGCAAGTTTTCGCGCAAGCTGCCCGGCGGCAAGGTGCTGGGCGACACCGGCACCGCGCCAAAGACTTCAGGCTTGAGTTTTAAACGCAAGGGTTCGAGCAGCGCCAGCTCGTCGGGCTTGGGCAGGCCTTCGGCGTGAAATTCGCTGTTCGGAAAATAGCCGTTGACGCGCTTGTACAGGCCGTAAAAAAGCTGGCGGTTCATCCACTCGAAATCCAGCGCCAAGCCAATGGCGCGGCGCACCCGCGCATCCTGGAACTTGGGCTTGCGCAAATTAAAAACGTAGCCCTGAAAATCGCCGGGATTGCGGTTTTCAAAAGCCCGCTTGACCAGCTCGCCCGACGCGAAAGCCTTGCCGGTGTACTGGCGCGCCCAATTGCGCGAGATGAATTCGCGCATGAAGTCGAATTCCCCGGCTTTCAGCCCCTCAAAGCGCGAGGTTTCATCGAGGTAAATTTTGAAGCTGACGCGGTCAAAGTTGAACTGGCCTTTGCGGCTGGGCAGATTCGCGCCCCAATAGGCCGGGTCGCGCACATAAGTAATATCGCGCCCCATCGCCGGATTGGCCACCTTGTACGGCCCGGAGCCCATCGGCACCTCGGAAACAATCTTGTCAAACGCCAGCGCCTGGCCGTTCACCCTGCCCCAGTCGCGGCTGAACACCGGCATGCCGCCGACCACCAGCGGCAATTCAGGATTGGGCGTGGCGAAATCAAAACGCACCACGCGCTCGGCCAGCACCGTGACCGCTTTAACTTCGGCGTAAATCGTGCGGTACTGCGGCGCGGCCAGCTTGCCGGTGAGCTGGGTAAAGGAATGCAGCACGTCGGCAGCCAGCACCGGCGCACCGTTGTGAAAACGCGCTTTTTCATTCAGGTGAAACGTCGCCGAAAGCCTGTCCGGCGCCACATTCACATCGTCGGCCAGCAGGCCGTAAGCGGTGGTCGGTTCCTCGGCATTGCCGGTCAGCAGGCTTTCCACGACCAGCAGGCCCAGGCCGTAAGGCGCGGTGCCGCGCAGCGTGAACGGGTTGAACTTGTCGAAATTCGTCGGGCGCGTGGGCGGCACCATGCGAATTTCGCCGCCTTTGGGCGCGTCAGGGTTCACATAATTGAAATGTGTGAAGCCCGCCGGGTACTTGATGTCGCCAAACTGGGCGTAGGCGTGCGCGGCCCAACTCCCCGGCATGAAGCACAACACCAAGAGCATCCCCAAGGCCCGCAAAAAAAACAAATCCCGCATGCGACAATTCTGCACTACTTAAGTCGGCAAGATTTTTGGCGCTGCAGCTACATTAAACACAGCGCCAGCAAGACTTTTTGCCGGTTCACACGCACACACTGGAGCATACGAATGGGTTTTCTCGCGGGCAAAAAATTGCTGATCACGGGCTTGCTGTCCAACCGGTCCATCGCCTATGGCATTGCCAAGGCCTGTCACGAACAAGGCGCCGAACTGGCCTTCAGCTATGTCGGCGAGCGCTTCAAGGACCGCATCACGGAGTTTGCGGCCGAATTCAACTCCAGCCTGATTTTTGACTGCGATGTCGGCTCTGACGAGCAGATCGACCAGATGTTTGTCGATCTGGCGCAAACCTGGGGCACTTTTGACGGCTTTGTCCACAGCATCGGCTACGCGCCACGCGAAGCGATTGCGGGCGACTTTCTGGATGGCTTTTCCAAGGAAAACTTCCGCATTGCGCATGAAATCAGCGCCTACAGCTTTCCGGCGATGACCAAGTCCGCCCTGCCCTACCTGAACCCCAAGTCCGCCGTGCTGACGCTGACTTACCTGGGCGCCGAGCGCATCATTCCGCACTACAACACGATGGGTCTGGCCAAGGCCAGCCTCGAATCATCGGTGCGCTATCTGGCCGAGTCGCTGGGTTCACGCGGCATGCGCGCCAACGGCCTGAGCGCCGGGCCAATCAAAACGCTGGCCGCCAGCGGCATCAAGGACTTCGGCAAGCTGTTGGGAATGGTCGCTGCCGCCACGCCGCTGCGCCGCAACGTGACGATTGAAGATGTGGGCAACGTCGCCGCCTTTTTAATGAGCAATCTGGCTTCCGGCATCACGGCTGAAATCACCTATGTCGATTGCGGCTTCAGCGCCACGGCGGGCGCCAGCCGCGACAGCGCCTCTGTCGCCTGATTTTTTTCAGGACACAAGCCCCGCCTGCGCCAATGGGCGCCCCGGTTCATTCAGTTCTTTCGGCTCTTTGTGATAGCCATTCAAAAGGTGACTTATGACGCGGCGACCCTGGCTCCTGACCCTGATCACCCTGGCCCTGACAGGCCAGCCACTGGAAAACTTGGCAAGAGCCGAAGTCACGCCGCTGCAAGCGCAGGCCTCCACCTCGACCCCAGGCGCGACCGCCCTCATGCTGGCCAATGTCTATCACCCCGGCGTTGCGCTGGGTGACTACTGGGTCAGCGAAAAATACGACGGCGTTCGCGGTTACTGGGACGGCCAAAAGCTCTTCACCCGTGGCGGCCAGCTCGTCAACGCGCCCGACTGGTTCACCGCCGGCTGGCCCAAAACCCCGCTGGACGGCGAACTCTGGGCCGGACACGGCCAGTTTCCCAAGGCCGTGTCCACCGTGCGCCAACAAACGCCCGACGACGCCGCCTGGCGCGGCATGCGCTTCATGGTGTTTGACCTGCCCGCGCAGGGCGGCCCGTTCACCGAGCGCATTCCAACGCTGGTAAAAGTGATCGGACGCATCAACAAACCCTGGGTTCAGGTGGTCCAACAGTTCAAGGTTGACAGCCACCCGGCGCTGCTGACGCTGCTGGACAAAATGGTGCAGGATGGCGGCGAAGGCCTGATGCTGCATCGCGGCGCGTCCCTGTACAAAGGCGTGCGCAGCGACGACCTGCTGAAAGTCAAAACCCACGAAGACAGCGAAGCGCAGGTCATCGGCCATGTTCCCGGCAAAGGCAAATACGCAGGCATGCTGGGCGCGCTGCTGGTCGAGATTCCAGCCACCGAGACCGCGCCCGCACTGCGCTTCAAGCTGGGGACCGGCTTTACCGACGCCCAGCGGCAAAATCCGCCCGCCATAGGCGCACGCGTGACTTACCGCTTCCGTGGCTTGAACGACAGCGGCATTCCGCGCTTTGCCAGCTTCGTGCGGGTGCGCGAAGACTAACTTTGCGGGCTTACTTTTTCACACAATCGGCGTAATAGCGCATCTTGCCCTTGGCGTCTTCCTGCGCTACCAGGCCGTGAATGTCGGTTTCAAAACCGGGGCACTGGGCATTGAACTCGCGGGCAAACTTCAGGTAATCAACGATTTTTTTGTTGAATACTTCGCCGGGAATCAGCAGCGGAATGCCCGGCGGGTAAGGCGTGACCAGCCCCACCGTGGTGCGGCCTTCCAGATGGTCGATTTCCACCCGCTCTGTCGTGCGGTGCGCGATGTGGGCATAGGCGTCGCTGGGCTTCATGGCCGGGGTCAGGTCGCTCAGGTACACATCGGTGGTCAGGCGCGCAATGTCGTACTTGGCGTACAGGTTGTGCAGATGCTGGCACAGGTCGGCCAGGCCCATCTTCTCGTAGCGCGGATGCTTCTGGCAGAACTCCGGCAGGATGCGCCACATGGGCTGGTTCTTGTCGTAGTCGTCCTTGAACTGCTG
>CAIYKK010000005.1 GCA_903926695.1 uncultured Burkholderiales bacterium | reverse complement strand
GGCTGCACGTTGATTTGACGGCCACCGAGCTTGAGGCGGGCCGCACGGAAATGGCGCTGGGCAAAAGCGAACTCGAAGCCGTCATTGGCCAGCCGGTGACGCATTTTTGCTACCCGTATGGCAATTACGCGCCCGCGCATGCGGCCACGGCGGCTGAATTGGGCTTTGCCACGGCGACGACGACCCAGCGCAGCCGCTGCCACGCGCAAACCGACATGCAGCGATTGCCGCGTGTGCCGGTGCTGCGTTCGACCAGCCTGCCGGTGTTCTGGCTGAAAATCGCCACCGGCTATGAAGACCGACGCAAAAAATGATCTCGCCTGCTCCCAGCGCTGCAGATCACGCTAGCCCGAATTCCCCCAAATTGCGTATTGCCGTTTTCAACCGGACTTTTTCTTCGACGGGCGGCGGGGCTGAACGCTATTCCATTGCGCTGGTCGAGCAGCTTGCGGCCCGGTATGAGATTCACGTCTTCGCGCAGGAAATTGGCCACGAATGGCCGGGCGTGACGTATCACCGCGTTTCGATGCCGCTGCGCAAGCCGCGCTGGGTGAATCAATTGTGGTTTGCGACGGCGACCTGGTGGGCCACGCGGTGCGGTTTTGATGCGGTGCATTCCCACGAAAACACCTGGCACGGCAATGTGCAGACGGTTCATGTTCTGCCGGTGAAACACAACCTGTTCAATGGCCGCAGCGGCTGGCGCTACGCCTTGCGCTGCCTGAGCGTGGCCACCAGCCCGCGCCTGCTGATTTATCTGGGGCTGGAGCATTTGCGCTATGCGGCCCGCTCCGGTCGGCAGGTGGTGGTGACTTCCGAAAGTCTGAAGACCATCATGGCCGCCAGCTACCCGGATTGCCGCGCCATGCTGTCGGTCATCACGCCGGGCATCACGCTGCCGACTTTACCCATCACGCTGCTGCAAAAAAGCGCGGCCAGAGCTGGGTTAGGCTTGCCAGCGGCTGGTCGCTGCCTGTTGTTTGTGGGCAACGACTACCGCAAAAAAGGCCTTCCGGCGGCGCTGAAGGCGCTGGCTTCGCTGCCCGCCGATGTGTTTTTGGCCGTTGTCGGTAACACGGCGGCGATTGCCGGTTTTCGCGATCAGGTTGCGGCTTTGGGGTTGACGCAGCGCGTTTTTTTCCTCGGCTCGTTGCAGGATGTTGGCCCAGCTTATGTAGCCGCTGACGCGCTGGTGCATCCGACGCTGGAAGACACGTTTGCGATGGTGGTGCTGGAGGCGATGGCGCACGGCCTGCCGGTGGCCGTCAGCGGGCCGTGCTACTGCGGTATTTCGGGGCTGTTGACGCACGGCATGAATGCGATGGTGCTGGATGATCCGCGTGATGCGGCCCATTTGGGGCAGGTGCTGGGGCGGATGCTCGATGAGTCAGCGCTGGGTGCGCAACTGCGGCAGGGCGCTGTTGACTTTGCCCGGCATTACCAGTGGGTTGACATTGCGCTTCAGCAGGAGGCGCTGTATTTGTCCAGCGCCAGCGCCGGACAGCTGACCGTGCCGCGCTGATGCGGCTCGTTTGGGTGTCGCGTCAAGCATCCCAAACCTGTTTTTGCCCCGTAGCGGTTGCATCCACACCGCTGGTTTTGACAGAAATCAGCCGCTCAGGCGGCGTGCGCCCAGCCGGGCCAAAAAGAGGTGGCGCATCAGGTTTCTGAGACGCTCAGGTTGTTGCGCGTGCGCCCAGCCGGTAAAGATGGGCATAAGCGCCGTTTTTTGCCAGCAATTGCGGGTGGCTCCCCGACTCAATCACCCGCCCAGCGTCCATCATGATGATGCGGTCGGCGTGCTGGATGGTGGACAAGCGGTGCGCAATGATCAGCGATGTGCGCTGCGTTGTCAGCGCCCGGATGGCTTCTTGCACCGCCAGCTCGGACTCGGTGTCCAGCGCGGAGGTGGCTTCGTCCAGAATCAGAATCGGCGCGTCTTTGTAGAGTGCGCGGGCGATGGCCAGGCGCTGGCGCTGGCCGCCGGAGAGCTGCATGGCGTTGTGGCCGAGCAGCGTGTCCAAGCCTTGCGGCAGCTCGGCGAGTAGCACCGACAAATGCGCGGCGCGCAAACAGTCTTTAACCCGTTCTCTATCGACCGGCTGGCCGAGAGCCACGTTTTCGGCAATGCTGCTGTTGAGCATCACCACATGCTGGCTCACAAACGCAAACTGCGAACGCAGACAGGCCAAATCCCAGTCCAGCAGATTCTCACCATCAAGCGTGATCTGGCCGCCGCTTAGGTTGATAAAGCGCGGCAGCAGGTTGACCAGGGTGGTTTTGCCCGAGCCGGATGTGCCCACCAGCGCCACGGTTTCGCCAGCGCGCACCGACAGGCTGAACGCTTTGAGCGCGGGCGCTGCGTCGGCCTTGTACGCCACGCTGACGTGGGTGAACTCAATATCGCCGTGGGCGCGGGGTTTGGCAAAAGAGCCGCTGGCCTCGTCCGGCGTGTGCTCCACCAGATCCAGGCCGCGCTCCATCGCGGCCAGCCCGTGCGTGATGGGCGTGGTTGCATCCGACAGGCTTTTGATTGGCGCAATCAACAGCAGCATGGCGGTGACAAAGGCCACAAAGCCACCCACGGTGGTGGTGTTTTCCGCGCTTTGCAGCATGGCAATTGAAATCACCGCCGACAACGCCACCGCCGCCAGCACCTGCGTGATGGCGCTCATGCCGGCATAGGCGGCGGTCGATTTCATCGACAGGCGGCGCAGGGTGTGGCTCAGGCTGTCAAAACGCCCGGCCTGGCTGGCCTGGGCACCGTGCAGGCGAACATCGCGGTGGGCCATGACGTTTTCTTCGACCACATAGGCCAGATCGTCGGTGGCGGTCTGGCTTTCTTTGGTGAGGCGGTAAATGCGTTTGGACAGCACCTGAATCACCACCGCCACCGCCGGAAACAAAAAGGCGACGATCAGCGTGAGTTTCCAGTTCAAATAGACCAGATAGCCGATCAGCGACAGCAGCGTGAGCAAATCGCGCGCCAGCCGCATCAGGGCGTTGATCATCGTCGATGAGCCGTTGAAGACTTCATAAACCACGGTGTTGGCGATGGCGCTGGCGCTCTGGTCGGAAAACAGGTTCAGCCGGGCGCTGAGCAGCTTGCCGAACATGGCTTTGCGCAGCTGCAATAACCCGTCGTTGGTGACTTTGGCCAGCGCAAGCTGTGCCAGAAAACCGGCCAGCCCGCGAAGGGTGAACAGCGCCATCAGCGTGACGGGCACCAGCCACAGCTGCAGGCTGTCTTGCTGAAAGCCTTTATCGAGCAGCGGCTTGAGCAGGGCTGGAATAAACGGCTCGGTGGCCGAGGCGACGATGGTGGCACCGACAGCCAGCGCCCAGCCCGCCCGCGAAGCGCCGAAATAAGGCCAGACGCGGGAAATTCTGCGTCGCAGGGTCAGTGGGGGGGCTTTTGCGTCGGCAGTGGTTTTGTCGGGGGATGTCACGCGGTTGGCTTGTGTTGGGAGGTGGCAGGGGAGGCCGTGCCGGTGTTGTGGGTCAGGCCCAAGGCTAGCAGCAGGCCGATCAGGACGCAGAAAAAATCACCAATCTGCGCGTCGTACAGGGAGGCGTTGAACAGGCAGGCCACCGCCATTGCCAGCACCGTTGATTGCGCCGCCCGCGCATACGGCGCGTCCATTGTCAGGGTGTCGCGCAGGACGCACAGCAGCAGGCCCAGAAATATCAGAATGCCCGGAATGCCCAGCTGTACGCCCCAGAGCAGGTATTCCTGGTGCGGGTTGCCGCTGGCGGCGATGGGTTGGTGCGTCGGGTTTTGGGTAGATTGGAGCCGGTTGTATTCAGTGCTCCAGCTGCCGACGCCCGAGCCTGCCAGCGGGTGCTGGGCGATGATCTGCGCGGCCCGGTGCCAAAAATTAAGCCGGATACCTGAAGAGGTTTCGGTTGCCTGATGGCTGGAGTAGGCCTGCACCTCGGTGCCAACCAAACTCAGGCGGTCGCGCACCTTGGCCGAGCTGGCGAACAGGCCCAGCGCCAGCGCAAAGGGCAGCAGGACAGCGGCTGCGCGGTAGCGTTTGGGCAGCTCCCACATGACGGCAATGGAAATCAAGGCAATCGCCACGGCGTGGCCGCTGCGCCCTTGCAGAATAAAAAATACATT
>CAIYKK010000004.1 GCA_903926695.1 uncultured Burkholderiales bacterium | reverse complement strand
GCAAGAAAAAAAGGCCCAGACCATGCGGTCTAGGCCTGTAAATCCACCCTTTGAGGAGGTGGAGGAGACAACCAATGCAAAAATGCACACAGGACAATGTGCAGTGTCGCGGTGATTTCAGTATAGCGGAAGCTATGCTGCACTGCACCATAACTTTGTGGCAGAAATGGTAAACAAGAAAGGTTTTTATGGAATGCACAGTGAGCTGGGCGGGCAATCAGGCAGCAACCGACGCGGTCAGCGGCCCCAATGCGGGCGCACTCTCGAACATGCTGTTCGTGGCGCAGACTGGCAGCGGCCACACCGTTGTCATGGACGGCGCACCGGACGCGGCCAAGCCTGAAAACGGCGGCGCCAACCTCGCGCCCCGGCCTATGGAAACCGTGCTGGCCGGTGCGGGCGGCTGCACGGCGTACGACGTGGTGTTGATTCTCAAGCGTGGCCGCCACGATGTGCGCGGCTGCTCGGTCAAGCTCAGTTCGGAGCGTGCGCCCGTCGATCCCAAGGTGTTTACCAAAATTCACATGCACTTTGTGGTGACCGGGCGCGGCTTGGTGGCGGCTGCCGTGGAGCGCGCCATTGCCATGAGCCACGACAAATACTGCTCGGCCACCATCATGCTGGGCAAAACGGCGGAGATCACCACCAGTTTTGAGCTGGTTGAAGTGGCCTGAGCCTGAACTCTTATAGGCGCGGGCTTAAATCCGGTGCGCCACCATCGTCATCACCTTGGCCGCCGAGCGCATCAGCGCCTTGACGGGCGTGGGCAGCAGTTGCGCGCCCGCGTCCTCGGCGGCGTGGGCGTGAGCGGCTTCGTCGTCCTTCATCTGGGCGACGATGGCGCGTGATTCGTGGTCGCCCAGCGGCAGGCGGTCGAGGTGGCTGGCCAGATGGGCTTCAACCTGGCGCTCAGTTTCCACCACAAAACCCAGGCTCAGGCGGTCGCCCAGCCGACTGGCGATCAGGCCCAGCCCGAAAGCGCCCGCGTACCACAGCGGGTTAAGCAGGGAAGGGCGCGCGCCCAGCTCGTCCAGCCGCTCACGCGTCCAGGCCAGATGGTCGCCTTCGTCGCGGCAGGCCTGCAGGAAGTGTTTCCGCAGTGCCGCGTCGCGCGTGCCTAGCGCCTGCGCTGCGTAGAGCGCCTGCGCGCACACCTCGCCCACATGGTTGACTCGCATCAGCGCGCCGGACAGCGCTTTTTCTTCGGCGCTCAGTTCAGTCGCCTGAGCTGCCAGCGTGGGGCAGGGCTTGCTGGCGCGGGGTTTGGCAAACACGGTGCGCAGCGCGCCGTCTGCGGCGTTCAGGGCAAAGTTAATCGCAGGGTTCATGGGGGACACTTTCTTTAAAAAGACGACGCCGCAATGGTAGTGGCTGCTGCGCAGGGAAAACCCCCGTTGCCAGCCCAGGAAAAGCGCCTTAAAGCGCGCACCTTTCTTGGGCGTCTATGCCCGAGGCTTGTGCAATTACGCCTGTTGCATTCAAAACGAGGGTGATAAACCAATAACCTCACCATAAACCGTTGTGATCTGACCACAGCTAGCGTAAAAGTTGCCTGTTTTTTGGTGGCTTTTCGAGGTTTCACTTTTAAACTACCCATCACAGTGCGATGAAAGGCCACAGACTTTCAGAAGCATTCGGTAGTTTGTTTTGTTTTCTCACCTTTTGGAGAATTTTTAATGAAAAAGAATTTGATCGCTCTGGCCGTCCTGGCTGCTTCTGGCGTGGTATCCGCACAATCCAGCCTGACCATTTACGGCATTGCTGACGTGTGGTTTGGTACTGCACAAAACGACGGCGCTCTTAACACCAGCCGTCAGACGCTGATTGGCAGCGGCGGCGTGAGCCAAAGCCGTTTCGGCTTCAAGGGTACTGAAGATCTGGGCGGCGGTTTCAAAGCCAACTTCGTGCTGGAACAAGGTTTCAGCCTCGACAAGGGCACTCAAGTGGACTTGGCCGGTGCAGATACTACGGGTCAAGCATTTAGCCGTCAGTCTTACGT
>CAIYKK010000003.1 GCA_903926695.1 uncultured Burkholderiales bacterium | reverse complement strand
GCTCTAGTCATGGACAACATGCATTCTGTGATGCTCCAAATGGAGGCGTTTGGTGTCGAGTTCCTTGCCAAAGATTTGCCGCTGCAGGTCGGCATGCAAAAGCGCAAGGGCTGCGGCATCAAAGGCAAGTGGTGGTACTGGCTGCAGGAGTTCCGGCCCGACGCTGGCGGGGTGTTTGTCGTGGGCAGGTTCGGCTCTTACAAGACGGGCGACTCTCAAAAAGTCGAGGTGGACTGGCGGCCACTGGGTGACCTGGAGCGCGCCCGGCTGGCCGCTGAACAGGCCGCTGCCCGCAAGGCTGCCGACGAAGCGCGGGCACGGGAAGCTGAACTGGCCGCGCTGGGCGCGCTGGAGATGTGGCGTCGGGCCAGCCGTGAGGGGTCGTCTCCGTATCTGGCGCGCAAGGGCGTTGTGCCAGAGGCCTGCCGGTATTTTGCCGACGGCACGGTAGTAATTCCGCTGATCCGCTACGACCGGCCCAGGGCCGATGCGCTGCGGGCGGTGCAGCGCATCAGGCCGGATGGCCAAAAGTTTTACACCAAGGGGTTTGTCAAGCCGGGCTGCGCGCTGCGCCTGGGCGAACTGCCGGGCCTGCTCAATGTCATCCTGATCTGTGAGGGGTATTGCACGGGCCTGACGATCCGCATGGCAACTGGCTATGAGCTGGTGGTGTATGTGGCGCTCGATGCTGGCAATTTGGCGCACGTCGTGCCGCTGGTGCGTGGGCTTCACCCGGAGCACCGGATTTTGATTTGCGCGGATGATGACTGGCTGACCCGTGACCAGCAAACCAAGAAGCTGAGCAACCCCGGCAGGACGGCGGCGCGGGCAGTGGCCAAGGAGGTCACCAGCTGCGATTTTGTCTATCCGGTGTTTTCGTCTGCACGGCAGAAATCGGACACTGATTTCAACGATTTGCACCAGCGCCAAGGCCTTAGCGTGGTGACCCAGCAAATCCGGTCGGTGCTGGCGGCGATGGGGCGGCGTCGGTGATGCAGGAACTACCTCCAGAGGACGGGCAGCAGCCAGAAGTGCCAGCGGCTGCGCCAGCGGATGCCCCGACGGCAAAGGTCGTGAAGCTCGCATCGGTGAAAAAGACCCCAAAAGCCGGGGCTACGCCTGATGCGGGGGCCGGGGGGGATAAGGCTAAGAAGGCTGACAAGCCGGAACGGACGATTGACTGGGGCAAGTACAACTACCTGCTGCAGAACTTTGTGCTGATCTACGGCACGGACACGGTCTGGGACGGCGGCACGCGGATGATTATGAAGTTGGCCAATATGGCGCATGCCCACGGCGCGGATATGGTGAAGATGTGGAAAGCGTCCGAGTCGCGCCGCACTGTGATGCCTGCCGACGTGGTGTTTGACCCTGCTGGCACCTGTCCGGCCACATCGATCAACCTTTTCGACGGCATCAAGATGGTGCCCAAGGAGGGTGATGTGAAGCCCATCCTCGGGCTGGTGCAGTACCTATGCAGCCGCGCCGGCATTGACTCGGAAGAGTGCGACGAAATCATGCACTGGCTGCTGTGCTGGCTGGCCTATCCGCTGCAGAACCCCGGCGCGAAGCTGCGCACCAGCGTGGTGATGCACGGCGATGAGGGCGCGGGGAAGAACATGCTGATTGACCTGGTGGCCTCGATCTACGGAAAGTATGGCGCGCTGGTGGGTCAGGATGAGCTTGAGGACAAGTTCAATGACTGGAGGAGCTGCAAGCTGTTTGTGGTGGGGGATGAGGTCAGCTCCAGGCAAGAACTGGTGCATAACAAAAACCGGCTGAAGGCGCTGATCACGTCGCCCACGGTACAGATCAACCCTAAGAATTTGCCGCGCCGGGAGGAGGCGAATCACATGAACGTGGGCTTTCTTTCCAACGAAATCATGCCGCTGGCGCTGGACAACTCTGACCGTCGCTATTGCGTGATTTACACGCCTCGGGCCAAGGATTTCAGCTATTACAAGTGCCTGGGCGAATGGCGTGATGAGGGCGGCACTGAGGCGTTTTATCACTTCCTCCTGACTTATCCGCTTGTTGACTTTGACCCGTATGCTCCCGCTCCCTCTACCGCTGCCAAGCGCGACCTGATTGACATCAATCGCAAGACGCCTGAGCGTTTTTGGCTGGCGTGGTCGGGCGGGGAGATTGACCTGCCGTACCACCCTTGCACCGTGGGGCAGGCGTACCGGGCCTATCTCAAGTATGCCCAGCGGGTGGGGGATCGCTTCCCTGTGCAGCAGTCGATGTTCACCCGCATGGTGCTGCGCATCTCTGAGGGTGAGGGCAGGCCAGCGCGGGAGAAAGTCATGGCGCTGGAGACTGAGGGCGTGCGCAAGTCGGAGCGGATGTTCCTGACGCTGGACCCGCCCGCTGATCGCAAGCAGGGCGATTGGGCGACCGAGTGCAAGGAGGATTTCTCCCGGCACTAGGCCAAGTATCTGGGGCAAGTGTTTCCCCGGTCCCCGGACGATGGGAGTGGCGAGTGATGGCCCGGATTGTTACGGTGTTACAGGATGGCGTAACAGCGAAACCTAGCATTGGCGCGGGTTGTTACGTTGTTACGGTGTTACGCGGGGTCGTATATGTGTGTGCGTGTGCATGTGGGCGCGTGTGTGTGCAGGCGGGTGTGTGTGCGCAAGGTGCTTGTAACAGCGTAACAGCGTAACAACCCGC
>CAIYKK010000002.1 GCA_903926695.1 uncultured Burkholderiales bacterium | reverse complement strand
TCGTTGACGCTGGCGTACACGGTGTCGGTGCCGCTGCCTGTGGCTTCAACAATCACGTCGGTGGCCGAGGTCACGGTGTAGGTGTCGTTGCCTAAGCCGCCAGACAGCGTGTCGGTGCCCGTGCCGCCAGCCAGAGTGTCGCTGCCGCCGCCGCCAACGAGACTGTCGTTGCCGTCGCCGCCGACCAGACTGTCATTGCCGTCGCCGCCGTCGAGGCTGTCATCGCCCAGGCCGCCGGACAGCGCGTTGGCGCCGAGGTTGCCGGTGATGACGTTGTTGGCATCATTGCCGGTGCCGGTCAGCGCCGCGCCGGTGAGCACGAGGTTTTCCAGGTTGGCACCCAGCGCGTCGTTGACGCTGGCGTACACGGTGTCGATACCGCTGCCGGTGCCTGTGGCTTCAATGACCGTGTCGGTGGCCGAGTCCACGGTGTAGGTGTCGTCGCCTGCGCCGCCGGTCAGGGTGTTGGTGCCCGTGCCGCCAGCCAGGGTGTCATTGCCGTTGCCGCCGATCAGGTTATCGTCGCCGTCGCCGCCGTCGAGCTGGTCAGCGCCATCGCCACCATCGAGCTGGTCAGCGCCTATACCGCCCGAAAGGTTGTCATCGCCGATGCCGCCTCCCAGGTTGTCGTTGCCGTCGCCGCCGTCGAGCTGGTCAGCGCCATCGCCGCCATCGAGGTGGTCAGCGCCTGCGCCGCCCGAAAGATGGTCGCTTCCGGTGCCGCCGGACAGGTTGTCGTCACCCAGGTTGCCCGAGATGTTGTCGTCGCCCGAAGAGCCGCCAAGCACATCATTGCTGCCTGAACCAAGCAGGTCGCCGCTGTGCTCCTGCGTCAGGTCCAGCAGCACCTTGACATCTTGAATGACAATTTTTGTAACTTCAGTCACATCAAAATTCAAACCCGCTGTATCAAACTGTGACACATTGTCAATAGACAGGGAAATGCCCGTCACAGAACCCGATAAACCGAACAGGCTGGTTCCAGAAATACCCGAAAAAGAGCCGGAAATTGAAAATGCCGCCATGCCCGTGTCGAGCTCGACAGAAATTTCAATCCGATCCGAGCTGACACTCGAAACTGAAACAAAACTGGGCTCAATGCCATCGAAAATGTTAAAAATTGCTTCTGAAATGGTTACGCGGCTCATGGTCATATCTCCATTAAATTTTTCAAAAATGATGTTGCGCAGGCGGCGCGCCGACCTCAGTGAAAACAGGCTTGGGTGAATTTATTTTCACTGAAAATTACGTAACATCAGACATGAATGTAAGCCACTTATCTTAAGAATTGCTTAATGCTGAATTTCAGGATAAATTTTCAATCGGCTGCAATAGCTTCTCGTGTTTGAAGTGCGCCACCTGCGCTTTGGCTGGGCGCGGCGTGGGTGGCTGCAGCGTCCCGTGCCCGCTGCGGAGAGCAGATCGCCTGCACGCTGTTGGGGTCAAGACAAATTTTGCGGGCGCTCCGCATGAAAAGCTGTTCACTATTGCGTGAAAATACGTAATTCAATTTCAATTGAAAACTGTTTATACCTTTTTTAGGATTTCGACCATGAAAAACATTTCTTTCTCCCGCGCAGCCTGTTTTTTCGCTGGCATCGCCCTGTGCGCGGCAACCTTCACGGCCAGCGCCCAGACGGCCGCCACACCGGAAGAACATCATGGCATGGCCCACGCGGCCACGCCTGCGGCATCCAGCCCTTCGACCGAGGCCTACCAAAAGGGCGGCGAGAAGATGATGAGGGACATGGACGGCCCCTACAGCGGCCATGCTGACAAGGATTTTGTCTCGCACATGATTCCGCACCACGAAGGTGCGATCAGCATGGCCGAAGTCGAGCTCAAATACGGCAAAGACCCGGAAATCCGCAAGCTGGCCAAGAATGTCATCAAGGCCCAGCAGCAGGAAATCGCCTTCATGAAAAAGTGGCAGGCCCGCCACGCGGCGAAGTAAGGCAGCGAAGCGGCGGACCCGGCGCTGCGCAGGGCCGCCGAAGGGCGGTGGGTCGTTTCACCGGCCTGCGGTGCCAGCCGTGGCTGGTCTATGACTCAGAAAGAGTGGTACCCTCGCCCTCCTCTTGGTTCCGCACACGATTTCCCTGCATCAGCGCGATGCGCCAGCTCAAGGAGCGCGGGGCATTGTGGCAAGGTTAATGAAATGCAGAAAGTGATAACCGATGCGCTGGGTCAAACCCACCGCAAGATACGCGAGTGGGTGCGCAAAGTTTTGTACCGCAAGGCGTTGCACAATATTTTGGTGATTGGCGATTCGCACATCCGTGTGTTTGAAAACTGGCGTTTTCTCTGGGCGTTTCCCCACACCAAATTTAACGTGGTGTACGTTCCCGGCAGCACAGCTTACGGAATTGCGAACCGGGCATCGCAAACCGGCGCTTACACCACGTTTATGACGGCTATTTCAGATCAGAAATATGACTTGGTATTTGTCAATCTGGGTGAAGTCGATACCGCCTATGCACTTTGGAAAATTGCAGAAAGCTCTAAACAAAATATTGCAAAACTAATGCTGCGATCAGTTCAAAATTACTGCCAATTTTTAACCGATATTCACCAGAAATATCCGGTGGCCGTATTAAGCGCCTGCCTGCCCACATTGGCCGACCACGCCGATTCACAAGATGAAGTGGCACGCGCACGCAGCAGCGTCAAGGCTTCGCAGCAAGAGCGCACCGCTTTGGCGCTGGAGTTTAATGCGCGGGTTGCCGAATTTTGTGCAGCCAATGCGATTCCTTATTTAAACTGCGGCTCTACCGCCTTGGGAGCCAATGGCATTGTCCGGGATGAGTGGATAAATCAGAAAAAACTTGACCACCACTATGCGCGTAAACCTTATGCCCGCTGGCTGTCGAAGGCATTAAAGCAGTTGAAGCATCCGGCGGGCGTGACGTTGCGGTGATTTTCCGCCCGGAGGGCCGTGGCGGGCATCGTGATTTACCTGCCGCTGTTTCTCGATATCTTCAGCCGGAAGATGATGATGGCAATTGTTAGTTTTTGTTCTAAATTGCAAGCATCTTAATGGTTCGATCTCTTCCGGGTGGCGCATCGAATCTGTCCGCACGGCACAATCGGCGGGTGAATATTCAGCTCCTCTCCGACCTGCACCTTGAATCCAATCCGCACTTTCAGCCCCGGCCCGCGCCGGGCGCCGACCTGCTGGTGCTGGCGGGCGACATCGGCTCGTACCAAAGCGGCTCGCTGCTGGAGAGTCTGGGCATTTCCGACTTCGGGCTGGCGCGCTTTTCGCCGCTGCCGGTCGAATGCGGCGGCGCGGCCTGGCCCACGCCGGTGCTGTTTGTGCCCGGCAACCACGAATACGACGGCCAGGAGTTTGACGCGGCCACGGCGCGGCTGCGCGAAACCTGCGAGCGCCTGGGCCTGATCTGGCTGGAGCGCCAGAGCGTGTTGCTCGTTGGCGTGCGTTTTGTCGGCTGCACGCTGTGGAGCGATTTTGATGCGCTCACAGGTGGCCAGACGCTGGGCGGCAAAAACATCACGCTGGCCGAACAGCTCAAAATGCGCGACAAAGCCTTTCGCGCCGCCAATTTTTACCTCAAGAAAAACCATTCGCTGCGTCAGGGCCAGCCCATGCTCGCTGAGGCCGTGCGCGAAGAAAGTCTCAAAAGTCAGGTTTGGCTGCGCCAGACGCTGGCCGTGCCGTTTGACGGCCCGACGGTGGTGGTGACGCACTTTGCGCCCAGCCTGCTCAGCGCCGATCCGCGCTACGGCATCACGCCCGGCACGGCGGGGTTTTGCAACACGCTCGACGACCTGCTGCCGCAGGCCAGTTTGTGGCTGCACGGCCATCTGCACTGCCCGAACGATTATGTGAAACACGGTTGCCGCGTGGTCGCCAACCCGCTGGGCTATGCCCGCAAAAACGAGCAGGCGGCGTTTGCTCAGTCGGCCTGCATTGCGCTGACAACCTGAGCCCGTGCCGCCCAGCCGCGCTTTCACCATTTTTTAAAAAGAGACGGGACACATGCTCGCCACAGAATCCAAAGCTAACGCCGCCAGCGCCGATGCGCGCCCTTGTGCTGCGGCGCACACCGAAATCAAAACCGCCGTCAGCTTGAGTGGCGCAGCGCTCTTGGCCGCCTGCGGTGGCGGCGATGGCGACAGCAGCAGTTCCGACCAGGCCAGCCAGGCGCCCGAAAGCATCACCAGCCAGATCATGGCCGATCTGGCCGCCGATGCCGTGCCCGCCAACAGCGCCGAAGCGGCCCGGTTTCTGCAGCAGGCGCAGTTTTCTTCGACCAACGCCGAGATTAACGCGCTGCGTCTGGGCACTTACGGCCAGTGGCTGACCCAGCAGTTTGACGCGCCCCAGGGCCAGACCGGCTGGCAGTGGCTGGAGGCGCGTGGCTACGGCAAGATGGACAGCCACGGCTATTTCGGCAACACCTACCCGGCCGACTTCATGCTCTGGAACCAGCTTCTCAGTGGCCCGGACATGATGCGCAAGCGCATGGCGCTGGCGCTGTCCGAGGTGTTTGTCGTGTCGCTGCAAGCCACGCAGTTCAGCTGGGCCAGCCATGCCTTTGCCCATTACTGGGACACGCTGGTCAAGTACGCCTTTGGCAACTTCCGCCAGCTGCTCCAGGCCGTGACGCTGCATCCGGCGATGGGTTATTACCTCAACACCAAAGGCAACCAAAAAGAAAACCCCGAAACTGGCCGCCTGCCCGACGAAAACTATGCCCGCGAGGTGATGCAGCTGTTCACCATCGGGCTGCACAAGCTCAACCCGGACGGCACCGAAAAGCTCGACGCCAGCGGCAAACCGATAGAAACCTACACACCCTCGGATGTGTCCAATCTGGCGCGGGTGTTCACCGGCTACGACTTTGACCGCTCCGACGGCGTGCGTATTCCGGTGACGGGCCAGAGCTGGAGCGTGGAGTCGCGCACCTTTGCGCGCAAGCCCATGCTGCTCGATCCGGCCATGCACTCAAATCTGGCCGTGACCTTTTTGGGCGTGACCATTGCGGCCAACACGCCCGGCCCGGACGCGCTGAAAAAAGCGCTCGACACCCTGTTCAGGCACCCGAACGTCGGGCCGTTTTTTGCCAAGCAGATGATCCAGCGCCTGGTCACCAGCAATCCCAGCCCGGCCTATGTGGGCCGCGTCGCCGCCAAGTTCAACAACAACGGCGCTGGCGTGCGCGGCGACCTGCGCGCCGTGTGGTCGGCTGTTCTGCTCGACGTGGAGGCGCGCACCGTGCCGACCGACCACAAAGGGGGCAAGCTGCGCGAGCCCATGCTGCGCCTGATTCAATGGGCGCGCACCTGTGGCGCCACCTCGGCGGCGGACAGCTGGAAAATGTTTCCCACCACCAGCGTCGATTCCCAGCTCGGCCAGAGCCCGCTGCATGCGCCTTCGGTGTTTAACTTTTTCCGGCCCGGTTTTATTCCGCCCGGCACGGTCATGGCGACGGCCAGAACGCCCGCGCCCGAGTTTCAGCTGGTCAACGAAATCACGGTGGGCGTGTACCTGAACTACATGCAGGGCGTCATCCGCTGGGGCATTTATTGCCCCAGGCCGGACGTGCCGCAGGTCGGTTACGAAGGCCCGTATCTTCCCGATGTCACCGCCAGCTACGCGCAGGAAAAGCGCTACGTCACCGACGCCGCCGCGCTGGTCAATCACCTGAGTCTGGTGCTGTGCGCGGGCCAGCTTTCAAGCGCCACCAAAACATTGATGATCAACGCCCTGAACGCCAGGCCCGTCACCGCAGACAGCAGCCCGGACGACAAGCTCAACCGGATTGGCGCCGCTGTGTTGATGGTGATGGCCTCGGCTGAATACCTGATCCAGAAATAAGGGGAGTTTTTTCATGCCGTTGACACCACCCGAAGACACCAGCCGCCGCGCTTTCCTGCGCCGTGCCAGCCAGCTTGCCATGACGGGCGCGGCGCTGCCGATGGCCATGAATCTGGCCGCGATGGGCGAAGCCGCCGCGTTTGATGCTACTGACTACAAGGCGCTGGTGTGCGTTTTTCTCTACGGCGGCAGCGACTACGCCAACACCGTCGTCACCTACGACGATCCGAGCTACAACGCTTATCACACCATCCGGGGCGGCGCGCCGAATCAGGCGGCGGGCGGCATTGCGCTGGGCAAATCCAGCCTCGCCGCCACGCTGCTCAAACCGACCACCGCGCTGGCGGGCGCTCGCCAGTACGCGCTGAACCCGGCCATGACCGGGCTGGCGGGGCTGTTTAACGCCGGACACGCCGCCGTGCAGCTCAACGTCGGGCCGCTGGTCGTGCCGCTGACGCGGGCGCAGTACAACAGCCCCGACCGCAACACCTATCCGACGCCGCCCAAGCTGTTTTCGCACAACGACCAGCAATCGGTCTGGCAGTCGTTTTACCCGGAAGGCGCCAAGGTTGGCTGGGGCGGCAATCTGGGCGATCTGGCGCTGCCGGGCAACGCCAATTCGCTGTTCACCTGCATGTCCTTGAGCGGCAACACGGTGTTTTTGTCCGGCGATTCGGCGCTGGCTTACCAGATGAGTCCGGGCGGCGCGGCCATCGTCAGCAGTCTGGCCTACAACGTGTACGGCTCGGCGGCGGTCAACCAGGCGATGCTGCAGCTGGTGCAGCAGTCGCGCACCCATGTGCTGGAAAACGAATACAACCGCGTGATGAAACGCTCGATCAGCGCAGGCGCCAGCATCACCAGTGCGCTGGCGCCGTTTCCGGCCAGCAGCGCGCCGTTCAACGCTTTTCCCGCGTCCAACAGCCTCGGCGACCAGCTCAAGATGGTGGCGCGCCTGATTGCGGCGCGTACCAGTCTGGGGCTGAAGCGCCAGGTGTTTTTTGTCTCGCTGGGCGGCTTTGACCTGCACGACAACCTCGTTTCCAGCCAGGCCACACAACTGGGCATGGTCAGCGCCGCAATGACGGCGTTTTACAACGCCACCGCCGCGCTCGGCGTGGCGAACCAAGTCACCGCGTTCACCGCCTCCGACTTTGGCCGCTCGCTGACCTCGAACGGCAACGGCTCGGACCACGGCTGGGGCAATCATCACCTGATGGTGGGCGGCGCGGTCAAGGGAAAAGCCTTCTACGGCACGCCGCCGCCGGTCAGCGTGGGCGACACCAGCGCGCCCCAAGACCAGTGGCACGTCGGCCAAGGCCGCCTGCTGCCGAGCACCTCGGTCGATCAGTACGCCGCCACCCTGGCCAAATGGTTCGGCGTGGCCGACACCGACCTGAACGCCATCTTGCCGAATCTGAAAAATTTTGGCGCCGCCGCCAACCGGCCCAACTACCCGGCCAATCTGGGTTTTATGGCGTGAGAATGTGCGGGCCGCGCTACGCCGCCCGTGCGCCCAGCGTGAAATAAAACCGTGCGCCCTCGCCGGGCATGGCTTCCGCCCAGATTTTGCCGCTGTGGCGCTCGACGATGCGCGCCACCGTGGCCAGGCCAATGCCGGTGCCAGCAAATTCAGCTTGCGAATGCAGCCGCTGGAAAGTGCCGAATAGTTTGGAAGCGTGGGCCATGTCAAAACCCGCGCCGTTGTCGCGCACGACATAGACCGGCTCGCCGGTCGGCCCCGGCTCGCAGCTCAGCGTGATCTCGGCGCAGGCCTGCCCGCCGGTGAATTTCCACGCATTGCCCAGCAGGTTGTCCAGCACCTGTTTGAGCAGGCGCGCATCGCCCTGCGCCAGCAGGCCCGGCTCGACGTGGCAGCGAACCTGACGGGTTGGGTCGCGCTCCTGGTAGCTCGCCAGCAGGCTCTGGGCCAGAGCGCTCAGGTCCACCCGGTCCCAGCGCAGGCTGGAGCGCGAAACCTGCGCCAGCGACAGCATGGCGTCGATCAGTTCGCCCATCTGCCCAATGCCGTTGCGGATGCGCGCCAGGTAATGCGCGCTGCGCTCGGCCAGCGGGTCGGTGGCTGCGAGTTTGAGCATGTTTTTTTGCAACAGGTGGCTGAAGCCGTCGATGGCGTTGAGCGGGCTGCGCAGGTCGTGCGAGACCGAATACGAAAAAGATTCAAGCTGCTGGTTGGCCAGCTCCAGCTGCGCGGTGCGCCGCTG
>CAIYKK010000001.1 GCA_903926695.1 uncultured Burkholderiales bacterium | reverse complement strand
GGAGATTTCTGTGCCAGATTCCAACTGCCTGATGGCAAAAAATATTGAAATCCGTTTAGCACTGAAAACCATCCTAGCACCGGGGGACTCGCTAGACCTCGGGGTAAACCCCGAGGCTTGCGCTTGCAAGAGGGTCAAATCCACCCAGGACGGCCGCAAGGTCGAGGTGATTGATGGTTGGGTGTGCCTTTCTGGCGTGCGCGAGGCCAACAGCCTGGTGCCGCTGGACGAGCACCCGAACCGCCAGGCGATCAGCCGGGCGCTTCACGGTGCCACCCACATGGCCGGGCGCATCCCGCTGACCCATGCGGAAGCGGCGATTGCGCAAAGCGCCCTGTCGGCGGCCAAACGAATTTTTGACGCCAGCCCGAGCGGCATCACCCAGCGCCTGCGCCAGGCCGTGTGGGCCAAGGCCGCCGCCGAAGGCGTGGATTGATTTTTTACCCACTTGACGGGAGCTTGCCGTGATTTATGTGCTCGAACTTCCCGAACAGGGCCAGCCACGCGCCTGGTTTGCCTACGACGACGAGGATTTTTCCCGCAAAGTCGCGGTGCAGGACGCTTTGCAGCCGTGGGAAATCTACGACAAGCTGACGGCGCGTGAGCTGCTCGAAGACCTGGGCCACGCGGCCATTGACGCCGCAGCGCGCCAGGCTTTTCCGGCCATCTGCGCGCTGGGCGACGAACACGGCTGGGACACGCCGCTGTACCGCGCCGATCATTTGCTGGGCCGTGGCGTGTTTCGCCCCGAGCCGGTGACCGAGCGCGACGCGCTGGCCGCCGCGCTGGCTGCCCGCAGCGGCGTGACCAGCTACATCTACTGGAGCGACCGCGACGCCATCGGCGCTTTTGAAGGCGCAGACCCGCGCATTGCCCCTCAAGGCATGTGGTGGGCGCGGCGCGCCCTGTACGAGCAGCTCGTCGAGCTGGAAGTGCTGGCCGACGACAACTAACGCCGCCACGGAGGTTTTGCCATGAAGCTGCGCATTGAACGCCCGCACGCCTACGCGCTGGCGGGCGAATTTCCCGAACTCGCCAGCCTGCTGGATCAGCTGCGCTTTGGCGCGCACGCCGAAATCAGCCTGCAGCAAATTCCGCCCGACGCGCTGGATCGGCTGGATCAGCTGTGGCAGGACGGCGGCCCGCTGCAGCAGCGCCGCGCCGTGCAGATGGCTTCGCTGCGCCAGGTGCTCAGCGAAGACCCCGGCGAGCGCTTCACCGCCGAGACGCTGGAACAGGTGATTCCGGCCTTTGTGCGCTACATCGCCGAGGGCGCACGCTACGGCTGGCTGTTCAGCGCCACGACCGATGGCCAGCCGCTGGCCTGGTGCCCGACGCGCATCGACTACACCCCGGCCTCGAACGACGAGACCGGCAAAATTTTTATCGAACTCAAGGCCAACGCCAAGGCCGGTGTCATCACGCAAACGATGCGCCTGAGCGGCGGCGACGTGCAGGGCCGCAGCGTGGCCGAGCTACTGCTTTCGCGTGGTCTGGTGCGCGAGTCGCCCGCGCTGCTGGCCGCTTACGAGGCCACCGAAGCGCGTTATTTCGACTGGCGCACCCGCACCGGCACTCAGTTTGAAGGGCGCGGCACCGCTTTTCATGCGCAAGACCCTAGCGCCACGCATCGCGACAGCGACTGGCTGCGCAAGGACATCGTGATTTTGTCCGCGCAAGGCGTCGCCGCTCGGCTGGTCAACGACGAAGGCGTGTTGCAGCAGCGCAACCCCAGCCTCGAAGCGACCGGCGAAGTGCTGTCGAACTACCTGAGTAAAGCCGCCAAAAGCAATTATTTCGACGCCGAAGACGCTGTGCTGGCGCTGAACGCCGAGCTGAAAAGCCGGGGCGCGGCGCTGTTCAAGCGCCTGCCGGTTCACCCGCTGATTTTGATGTTTCACCTGGACCTGCATCACCATGTGTGGGTACACGTTCACGACCTCGAACTCTATGCGTACCAGCCGCAACTGAAAAACAAACTGGTGCTGCCGCCCGAGCAAACCGACCTGATCGACATCCTCACCGCCGAAATGGATGTGCTGATGGACGACATCATCGCGGGCAAATCCGGCGGTACCACGGTGCTGTGCGCCGGGCCGCCCGGCGTCGGCAAAACGCTGACCGCCGAGGT